>CP134874.1:4455000-4564458 GCA_037318855.1 Candidatus Sedimenticola sp. (ex Thyasira tokunagai)
GAGGGTGAGGGACCGCCCCCAATTGAGCAAGGTACCGAGGGTCCTGATACCTTCGATTTCCAACCGGACGATATGGATCCGGGTGGAGGCTTTGGAATCCAAAACTTCGATGTAAATCAGGATACGCTCGATTTCAGTGCACTGAATAATATGCTTGATGGCACTGAATCAGTACTCAGCACAGGTGCAGGTGGTCTTGGAGCTCTGGCCGATCAAGGCGTAGTCGTTCTCACCGATCAATCCTATGGAGACGCCAATGCACTGAAAGGCGCACTCGATGCCAGTGCCTTTGACACAGGTGCAGAAAATGCGCGGGTCGTCGTATGGGAGATGGGCGAGATGGGCGAAGCGGGCCTCTCTGTTGGTGTCGGCGTAATGTCCAACGCAGGTGGCGAAGACGATGTCCAGGTAGCACAGCTGGCTCAAATCACAGGCTTTGCAGATCAAGCCGCTGTTGATGCCTTTACCGATGGACTCGATGCCTCCAACTTCGAAACAGATGGAATAGGCTAGACTGAAGGAAGGCCATATAGGTATAACCTGACAAACTGAAATATTAAGGCCGCTCTATGCGGCCTTTTTTTCGGCTTGTCACAGTTCAAGATTTTGCTTAAAAATACGATATAGAGAGTGTACGCGGCTATTCTGCGGGGCCTTTTCAGGTCTCGGCTGAGCAGGCGCAAAATAAAAATAAAGGGACGATCCATGAAGGAACTGCTTAGACGCCTATTTTCCAGACCGGGGCTGGCTATTTTGCTGATCCTGGCCGCACTCTTTTCCAACCTTCTTGCACTCGCTCCCTCTCTCTTTGTCATCCAGGTATTGAACCGCTATCTAGCCCATGGGGTGGATGCCACACTCACCACCCTGGCTGTCGGTGCAGTTATCGCGATACTGCTGGAGATGGGCTTCCGCCGGGTGCGTATGCGTATGGCGAACGGCTTCAGCGCCCACCAGGATGAGCGCCTCTCCCTGGCGGGATACGATGTGCTCTCAACCGCCTCAGTCGGGGCGCTGGCAACCATCCCAAAAGGTCGCAAGCGAAGCATGGTACTGGGAGCGGACACCATACGTGCCGCCTACAGTGCAGCCAATATCAATGCGGTACTCGATCTGCCGTTTGCTCTGCTCTTCATCGGCGTTCTCTACCTTCTCAGCCCCACCCTCGCCTCCATTGCCGCCGGCATGATGGCCCTGGTTTTCCTGGTCGGTGTAGTCACGGGAATGCAGCTGGCCGCACCCACACGGGAGCTGGCCGGTGCCGCCACCCACCGGGAGAGGCTGGTGGCAGCGGTAGTTGAGGCGGAAGATACCGTGCGTGGCTTCAACACCGGTCCATTCCTACTGCAGCGTTGGCGTAACTTCGTCCATACCAGCTTTAACTATGCGCACCATATCGCCAGCCGCCAGGCGAAGATGCACTCTTTCATCCAGGCAAGTAGCGGCCTGATGACCATTGCTATCATCGGCGTTGGCGCGACACTGGTGGTGGCCGGTGAGCTCGATGTCGGTGTTCTGATCGGTGCCAATATACTTGCCGGGAAGGCGATGGGACCGATCAGCCGATTCGCCTTGATGCATGAACAGCTGGCCAAGGCGGCCCAGGCAATGAAAGCCTACTCCGATTTCTCCCGTTTACCGATGGAGCGACAGTCAGGTACAGCACTTAAAAAATACCAGGGGGGTATCGCCCTGGAGGATCTTGCCTTTAGCCACCCCGGCAACAACACTCCCCTGTTTGAATCGGTCAATTTGCGGCTCAATCCAGGAATGGTGCTGGCGGTCAACGGCAGTAACGGCTCAGGAAAAACCACCCTGGCACGGCTTTTTGTCGGCCTGCTGTCACCCACCCGGGGACAGATACTGGCGGATGGCGTCGACCTGCGACAACTGGCCGCTCCCTGGTGGCGTGAGCAGTTGATCTACCTCCCCCAGGAACCAAAATTTGTTGCCGGCACACTACGCGACAACCTGCTGTTGGGACGTGAAGAGATCGATGATGAAGCCGTCGGCAAAGCACTGGAAACCGCTGGCCTCAAGACCTTTCTGGATCAGAAACCCGATGGCTTGGATACCAATATCAGCGAAACAGGACAGCAGCTCTCCCTTGGGGTACGCCGGCGTTTGGCACTCGCACGGGCGCTACTGAAGAGCGGCCGTCTGGTGATCTTCGATGAACCCACCGAGGGCATGGACGTTGAGGGTAGCGCCATGATCTACCGGGTGCTCAATCAGATGGTTGAAGAGAAGCGCACCATCATTCTCTTCTCCCACGATAAAAACCTCCTCAAGGGAGCCCATCTCTACCTCAACTTGAGTCAAAAGCCGATACCCGGATTGACGGTACGACAAACAAAGAGTGCCAAGAAAGAGGTGAAGGAGGAGAGCAAATGAGCAAGGCACGCACAGACCAGATGGTCACACCACAACCGATCGGGCTCTCAACCTATCTATTCCTACTGCTGTTCCTGCTGCTGTGTGGCGCCTTTGGAACATGGGCCCACTTCGGCAAACTCGATGTGGTAAGTCAAACCACTGGTGCCGTGGTCCCCAGCTCTCAAATAAAGAGCATCCAGCACCTTGAGGGCGGGGTGATTAAGGAGCTGCTGATAAAAGAGGGTGAGCGGGTCACCAAGGGTCAAGAGCTGATCGTCCTGGAAGCGATCTCCAGTGGCGCCGACGTGGATGAGATACAGGTACGCATGGATGCGCTGAAGGTGGAGATTGCCCGTCTTAGTGCCGAGGCTGAAGTGAAAGAGAAGCTGATCTTCCCTGAAACTTTGGCAGTTGACCGCCCGGAGCTTAAGCGCCAGGCCAAAAGTCTCTTCAAGATCAACCGCAGAAAATATCTCGGTGACCTGCAGACCCAGTCTGAGCTTATCGCCCAGCGCAAGCAGGACATTCGTGAGATCAGCGTCAAATTGAGAAACAGCCGTAAAAACCTGAAGCTGATCGATGAGCAGATCAAAATCAGTGAAGATCTGCTGAAAGACCAGCTGACCAACAGATACAACCACCTCACTCTGTTGCGTGAGGCCGGTAGTCTGCGCAGTGATATCGAAGAGGCGGGTGCTGCTTTCGGAGGTGCAAAAGCGGCACTGAAAGAGGCCGAAAACGAGCGCAAGCGGGTGACTCAGGGCGTACAGCAGAAAGCACAGGTGCGACTGGAGAAGGCGCGTCGTGAGCTACAAGAGCACAGCCAGCGTATCCGTAAGTTCGAGGACAGCCTACGACGCACAGTGCTGCGCTCACCGGTGGATGGGGTAGTGAAGACTCTCTACGTCTACACCGTTGGCGGCGTGGTCAAAGCGGGACAGACCGTGGCCAATATCGTACCCGCCGGAGATCAACTGATCATCGAGTCTCGGCTCCCCACCCAGGATATCGGCTTCGTCATGGTCGGCCAGACCGCCTTCATTAGGCTCGCATCATCAGATGCCCTACGTTTTGGCAACATCGAAGGCGAAGTGATCGCCATCAGCCCCGACACCTACACCGACCAGGATGACGGCCAGGTCTACTACAAGATACGTATCGCCACCGAAGCAGACCACTTCAGCAGAGGAGCCATGCGCTACAACCTCTTCCCCGGCATGCAGGTATCGGCCAGTATCCGTACCGGTGAGCGCAGTGTGCTGGAGTACCTGCTAACACCCTTCCTCGCCTCTACCGGTGATGCCTTTCGGGAGCGTTGAGATTTATCCGGATATGATAGGCCATATGATTTCGGTGGAACCTCCAATCAAATCATTTGCCCCCGTGTACATCTATGCAACATATTTTCTGGGCCAAAACACCACTCTCGACCCAAGACCATGTATATAGCAAGTACCGCCCCAAGTAGAGCAAAATAACTATCTCTCCCCTTTGTAGATGGTGCCTTGTGAATCTGTTGCGTGGGCTTTGGTGATCAGGCCCGCTTTCAGCTACTGATAATCCTAGAATCCGTAGTTGGACGGCGTGAAGTGTGCGTTTGCGGTGGTGCAGGTCAAGGCACAACGACGCGTAATAGTTGTTCTATTGCAAGGAGTTGTAACGCCGCCATGCGCCACCGCAAGCGTGCAATTCATGCTGTAGCGTGGCTCACCCAGCAGGTGAAAGGGAAGATTGAAGTCAATGGTATTCATATCAGTCACTTAGCCTCAGAATGGAGCGGTCAACTGCGGAATCTAGGATAATGATGGCTCTGTACAATAATCCTGAAGTCGGTTGTAGGAACGAACTTGTTCGCGAAGAACAGGCCTCGGAGCTGATCGCGAACAAGTTTGCTCCTACAAATGCAGCCTTATCTCCATCGAGATGGTTTTCAGGATTATTGTGCATAGCCATTTTGATAATTGATCACAAAACTATGGCAAAATACCCCTTTCCCGATTCCTACGGTTCCCGACACAGATGACAAACCCCCTGCTCAACCTGGAGGGCCTGCCTCCATTTTCCCGCATCAAGCCCGAACATGTGGAGCCGGCGATCGACCAACTACTGGCCGAAAGCCGCGAGCTGACTGAGCAGCTGCTCGCCTCCGGTGGTCCCTATACCTGGGACAATTTGATTGAGCCGCTTGAGATCATGGATGACCGTATCAGCCGCACCTGGTCGCCGGTAAGCCATATGAATTCGGTAGTTAACAGCGAACAACTGCGACTCGCCTATAACGCCTGCCTGCCAAAACTGAGCGAGTACGGCACTGAGATGGGGCAGAACCGACAGCTCTATGCCGCCTACCAGGCGGTGGCGGATAACGATGATGGGCTCAACAGTGTGCAACATAAGGTGCTGGAAAACGCACTGCACGATTTCCACCTCTCCGGCGTCGATCTGGCGAGCGAGGAGAAGGCGCGCTTTAAAAAGATCAGCCAGGCACTCTCCTCTCTCACCAGTCGCTACGGTGAGAATATCCTGGATGCCACCAACGCCTGGAGCAAACTGATCAGCGATGTGACCGAGCTGAAGGGACTGCCGGAATCAGCACTCGGCCTGGCCCGGCAAACGGCTGAGCAACGCGATAAAAATGGCTGGCTGCTGACCCTGGAGTACCCCTCCTACATTCCGATAATGACCTACGCCGATAACCGGGAGCTGCGACGCGAGATGTACGAGGCCTTCTCCACCCGCGCTTCCGACCAGGGGCCTCATGGTGGCCGCTGGGACAACAGCGAATTGATGGAGCAGATCCTTGCCCTGCGTCATGAAAAAGCAGAGCTACTCAGCTTCAGCAACTACGCAGAGCGCTCCCTGGCGAAAAAAATGGCACCCACCTGTGACCATGTCATCAATTTTCTCCAGGACTTGGCGGAGCGCTCCCACAACCAGGCACAACGTGAGCTTGATGAACTCAAGGCATTCGCCGGGGAACAGCATGGGACGGCGGAGTTGGAGGCGTGGGATATCAGCTACTACGCTGAGAAACTGCGTCTGCATCGCTACGCCATCACCCAGGAAGAGGTGAAACCCTACTTCCCGGAGACCCGCGTGGTTACCGGCATGTTCGCTGTGGTCAAACGCCTCTATGGTATCGATATCACCGAGGTGGAGGGGGTCGACAGCTGGCATCCCGATATCCGCTTCTACGAGATCCGCAGCGAAGAGGGTGAAATCCGCGGCCAATTCTACCTCGACCTCTACGCCCGCCAAAACAAGCGTGGCGGCGCCTGGATGGATGAGTGCATCGGCCGCATGTTCAACAGCCGCTGTGATCAGATCCCGGTGGCTTATCTCACCTGCAACTTCTCACCCCCAGTGGGTGACAAACCGGCGCTCTTCACCCATGACGAAGTAGAGACCCTATTCCATGAATTCGGCCATGGCCTTCACCACCTGCTCACCCGCATAGACTACTCCGAGGTCTCCGGCATCAGCGGCGTCGCCTGGGATGCGGTGGAACTGCCGAGCCAAATCATGGAGAACTGGTGCTGGGAGCGGGAGTCGTTGAACCTTATCAGTGGCCACTATGAGAGCGGTGAGCCTCTGCCGGAAACGATGTATAACAAGATGCTGGCGGCGAAGAACTTCCAATCCGGTATGCAGATGGTGCGGCAGCTGGAGTTCAGCCTCTTCGACTTCCGCATCCATCGGGAGTACGACCCCACCAAGGGGGGGCGCATCTACCCAATACTCGACGAAGTGCGCCAGCAGGTGGCGGTGGTACCCACCCCCGCCTTCAACCGATTCGCCCACGGCTTCTCCCACATCTTTGCCGGCGGTTACGCCGCCGGCTACTACAGCTATAAGTGGGCGGAGGTACTCTCAGCCGACGCATTCTCGCTGTTTGAAGAGCACGGCGTCTTCGACCGCGCAACCGGCGACTCCTTTCTCCACAACATTCTGGAAGCCGGTGGCTCTAAAGACGCTATGGAGCTGTTTGTTGCCTTTCGCGGCCGTGAGCCGCAAATCGATGCACTATTGCGCCACAGCGGAATCGACCCATGAGACAGCTCCGCCCCACCATCAGCCTGTTTTGCATCCTGCTGCTGTATGCCACAGCCGGTTGGAGCGCCCACATCACCGACCGCCTGGTTGCCGGCCTCTATAGTGAACCCGATATTACCGGCGACCCAATCAAGGCACTGACAAGCGGCACACCTCTACAAATCGTGGAGCGCAAAAAAGCCTTTTCCAAAGTACGCCTCGGTGACAACACAGAGGGCTGGGTTGAGAACCGCTACATCACTAATGAGAAGCCTGCACGGGTGATGCTGCTGGAGTTGCAGGCAAAAAACAGTGATCTACAAAATCAACTGCTGGCCGCTGAGGCCAAGCTCAAGGAGGGCAGTGCCGAAGTTACCGGCAAACAGGCACCCCAAAAGAGAGTCGATTCAGAGGTTGCCGGGCTTAAGCAGGAGCTCTCGGACGTTCACAGTAAAGCGCAGACACTTAAGCAACAGCTACAGGGTGCCCATGCTGAAGCCGCCAAAGCAGAGGGTGAAATCGAAGCGCTGAAGGAGCGCCTAGCCGCCGCCGCAGAGCAAAAAAAACACCCGGAAGAAGAGACGCAACAGCAGTTCAGTTCCAATCTGCCGACACTTACCCTCTGGTACTATCTTGCAATCGCCCTCCTTCTGATGCTCAGCTTCATCGGCGGCATCCTCTTCAGAAACCACCGTCTCTCCAAGCGCTACGGCGGCTTCAGGATATAAGATTATGGACTATTCAGACCTTCGCGACTTTATCAAACAGCTCGAATCCCAGGGTGAGCTGAAGCGGATCTCCCTTGAGGTTGATCCCTACCTGGAGATAACCGAGATCTGTGACCGCACTCTTCGCGCCGGTGGCCCCGCCCTGCTGTTCGAGCAGGTAAAAGGATCACGCTACCCGATATTAGCCAACCTCTTTGGTACTCCCCGCCGCGTTGCGCTGGGGATGGGCGAGGAGTCGGTGGAGGCGCTACGGGAAGTAGGCAAGCTGCTGGCCACCTTAAAGGAGCCCGAGCCCCCCAAGGGGATGAAGGATGCCTGGGCGAAGATCCCGGTATATCGCAAGGTGCTCGACATGGCGCCGAAGGAGATCAAACGCCCCCCCTGTCAGGAGGTGACGGTCGAAGGAGATGAAGTCGACCTTGCCGAACTGCCGATACAGACCTGTTGGCCCGATGATGCCGGCCCACTGATCACCTGGGGGCTGGTAGTAACCCGAGGGCCGGAGAAGGCACGACAGAACGTCGGCATCTACCGCATGCAGGTGCTTGGGAAAAACCGGGTGATCATGCGCTGGCTCTCCCACCGTGGCGGCGCCCTCGATTTCCGCGAGTGGCAACAGGCTCATCCGGGAGAGCCCTTCCCCGTCTCCGTCGCCCTTGGCGCCGACCCGGCCACCATCCTCAGCGCAGTCACTCCGGTGCCGGACACTCTCTCCGAGTACGCCTTTGCCGGGCTGCTGCGTGGTAGCCGCAGTGAAGTGGCAAAATCCATCGGCAACGACCTCCAGGTACCCGCCGCCGCCGAGTTTGTCCTCGAAGGGGTGATCCACCCCGATGATATGGCTCCCGAGGGTCCCTTTGGCGATCACACCGGCTACTACAACGAAGTGGATAGATTCCCTGTCTTTACCATCGAACGCATCAGCCGGCGTCGCGATCCGATCTACCACAGCACCTACACCGGCCGACCTCCGGATGAGCCGGCGATCCTTGGTGTTGCCCTCAATGAGGTCTTCGTGCCGATACTGCAGAAGCAGTTCCCCGAGATCGTTGACTTCTACCTGCCTCCCGAAGGCTGCTCCTACCGCATGGCGGTAGTCTCTATGAAAAAGCAGTACCCGGGACACGCAAAGCGGGTGATGATGGGTGTCTGGTCATTTCTTCGCCAGTTTATGTACACAAAATTCGTTATCGTCACCGATGATGATGTCAACGTGCGCGATTGGAACGATGTGATCTGGGCCATGACGACACGCATGGACCCGGCCCGGGACACCACTCTGGTGGAAAACACCCCAATCGACTATCTCGACTTCGCCTCGCCGGTCTCCGGCCTCGGCTCAAAGATGGGCCTTGATGCCACCAACAAATGGCCCGGTGAAACCCAACGAGAGTGGGGGCGCCCCATTGAGATGAGCAGTGAAGTTAAACAGCGGGTGGATGAGATCTGGGAAGAGCTGGGAATTTTGTAACTACTCAGTTTGGCCTATAATCATCTTCGTACTGACACTCGGAGAAAAACATGCGCACCATAATGACGATGAATGCTAAAGGCGGCTGCGGCAAGACTACCATCGCCACCAACATCGCCACCTGGTTTGCAGATGACGGCGCCAAAGTGGCGCTGGCCGACTTCGACCCCCAGGGTTCATCTCTGGACTGGCTGGAGGCAAGAGAGGGCTATGACGGTGTCCCCAACATCACCGGAATCGATGCCACCCAGGGGGCCGTCAAAGTACCCCGGGGCACCGACTACCTGATTATGGATGCCCCCGCCGGCACCCATGGTAAAGAGATCAACGTCATGCTGCGGCGGGTCGACAGTCTGATCATTCCGGTACTCCCCTCACCCATCGACATGCGTGCCTGTAACCGCTTCCTTCAGGAACTGCTCTCCAGCGGCCGGGTATCACGGCAACAGACCAGGCTGGCTATAGTCGCCAACCGCAGCCGTGAAAACACCCTCATCTATCATGAGCTGGAGAGCTACCTCGGCCATCTCGACATCCCCTTTCTCACCCACCTGCGAGAGAGCCAGAACTACATCCGCTCCGCCGAGCGCGGACTGGGGCTGTTTGAGCTCGCCCCCTCCATGGTGTGGCAGGATGTAGCGCTGTGGGATCCTATCTTCGACTGGCTTGGTAAGAACGGCTGAGTAGCGTAGGAGTGCTTTCTTGAACCGCGATGGAACCCTGATCGCGCTTCAAGAAAGCGCTCCTACGGTTAAACCTAGAAACCGCAGTTGGACGGGTTGAAGTGTGCGTTTGCAGTGGTGCAGGGCAAGGCACAACGACGCGTAATAGTTGTTGAACTAAACCGCTTCGCGGAGCCTGTAGACCGACCACCGCAGAAGCAATAGCCCTCCCTCAAATCATCGTCAACACTCTCTATAGGGTTCATGCAGAACCTGGTAACAAGGAGAGAGACGATGACTCCCTTACGCAACAAAATGATCGAAGCCATGACCGTACGTGGTTTCTCCCCCCGTACCCATGAAAGCTATCTGAGAGCGGTCCGAGGACTGGCAAAGTACTACCACCGTTCTCCCGATACACTGACACCTAAGCAGATCCAACGTTACTTTACCTACCTAGCTGTTGAGCGGGGTCTGGCTTGGTCAAGCTGTCGACTGGCCTTTCATGGCATCCGATTCCTCTTCCTGCAGGTGTTGCAACGGTCGAGATTTGATATGGAAATTACCACTCCCAAGCGTAAAGAGCAGATACCGGAACTACTGAACCATGCTGAAGTAGCCGCGATTCTCAACACCTGCAAGAACCCCAAACACCGCCTGATGCTGACCCTCTGTTACGGTTGTGGGCTGCGGGTCAATGAGCTGACCCACCTGCATGTGAGTGACATTGATGGTGAACGTGGCCTGCTACGCATTGAGCAGGGCAAAGGCGGCAAAGACCGGCTGTTGCCCCTAGGGCCGACACTGCTGGAACAGCTGCGTGATTACTGGCGGCACTACCGACCCGATAACTGGTTGTTCCCAAGTCCGCTTCTTGTGAAGCCCTTGAATGTGAGTGCTATTCAGCGTGTCTTCGCTCGGGTCAAGCAGCAAGCTGGAGTGAAGAAGCGTGGAGGTATCCACAGTCTACGTCACGCCTATGCCACCCACCAACTCGAAGCCGGTATACCGATCCACCGACTGCAACACCTACTGGGGCATCAGGATTTGCACTCAACACTGCGCTACGTCCACTGGGTACCTAGCAAAAATGAGGGGAGCGGCCCTCATGACCTGATGGCTAATCTGGAAGTGGATCATGACTGAATTGGTCACAATGCAAAGCATCATGCAACAGCGCTTGGAGTCACATGCCCAGGATCACCCCCTGAACAAGCGCCAGTGGCAGGTCTGCCACCACATCCTCGACTGCCGCACCGAAGTCCTTGGGGGAATGAAGCTGCAGTGTGATCACTGCCATGAGCCGCAGATACTCTACTACGCCTGCCGTGACCGCCACTGCCCACGCTGCCAGAAAAAGGCCACCGAAGAGTGGAGCGCGAAGCAACAGGCCAATGTGTTGCCGGTGACCTATCACCACCTGGTGTTCACCCTGCCGCATCTCCTCAACCCCTGGATAGCCATCCAACCGCGGCAGTTATATGGACTGCTGTTTGAATCTGCCTGGAGCACTTTGAATACCTTTGGGAGTTATAGTCAAATCTGGTGTTTAACCAGTTGAATCAAGCGGCGACCTGATCGACTCCTGTTACCTCAACACCATCTTTAAATTTGATTCCGGTTATCACCTTCGCCAGGTAACCGAAACCCCGTAATCGTCTCCACTTCTTCTCGGCACACAGGCCGAGTTTGAACATCATGTGTAGCATGCCGTCACGCGATAGGCAGCCCTTGGAACGCTTGGTTCGATGGCGGATTGTCCCGAAGGTTGATTCAATCGGATTGCTGGTCCGAATGCTCTGCCAGTGCTGTGCCGGAAAGTGATAGAAAGCCATCAGTTCCTCTCGGTCTTTGTGCAGACAGATGGCAGCCTTCGGATACTTCGGCTCATACGTTTTGATAAACAGATCAAAGGCCTTTTCCGCATCGGCCTGAGTCTCCGCCTGCCAGATGTTATGCAGTGCCTGCTTCGCTTTCGGCTGAGCTGTCTTTGGCAGGCAGTTCAGCACGTTCATGGTCTTGTGCATCCAGCAGCGCTGCTGGCGCGTCTCAGGATATACTTCCTCCAGCGCAGCCCAGAAGCCCATGGCACCGTCACCGATCGCCAATTTGGGCGGGTTCAGTCCGCGTGACTTCAGCTTCAACAGTACCTCCCGCCAGCTCTGCGTGGACTCCCGCACACCATCCTCAATTGCCAGAAAATGCTTCTCACCACGCTCATTCACACCGATCACCACCAGGGCACACAGCTTCGTCTGCTCTGCTCTCAGTCCGCTGTAGACACCGTCTGCCCACACATACACCCAATGCTCCTTATCCAGGCGCTCCTCACACCAGCTCCGATATTCTTCTGCCCAGACCTGCTTCAGACGCGATACCGTGCTGGCCGACAAGCCTGTTGCATCCGGACCCACCAGCACTTTCAGGGCCTCACCCATCTCACCACTGGAAATCCCCTTCAGGTAGAGCCACGGCAGCGCCGCTTCCAGTGACTTCGTCTTGCGTACATACGGCGGTACCAGAGCTGATCGGAACGTCACCGGCTCGCCGGTCTTCGCTCGAACTTTGGGGATCTCGACCGTGACCGGCCCCAATCCTGTCTGCAGTTTACGAGCTGGCAGATGACCATTACGCACCACACCCGCCTTGCCATCCTCTGTCCGTCGCTCGGTGTGCTCCACCAACAGCTCCAGCAGCTCTGCCTCTACCGCCTGGTAGATCAACTGCTCTGCACCGCTTCTCAGCAACTCTGTCAGCGGATCGATAATCGTATCTCGACCTGCCAGCTTAACAACGTTATTCTTACTCATGGTGGCGTATCTCCAATGGTTGTTTTGATGTCTCGCAACAACAAATCAACCAGATACGCCGCCCTTTTTCAACTACTCAAACACCAGATTCAGTTATAACTCTACCTTTGGCCGTAAACGACTGAAGGGTCGTATGGGCATGGTTGCGGTGCTTCATACGTGGGGGCAAAGTCTAAGTCGTCACGTCCATCTTCACTGCCTGGTGCCGGGTGGTGCGTTGAGCAACGGCAGGCATTGGCAGGGCGTTAAAGGCGACTACCTGTTTCCGGTGAGAGCGCTCTCCCGCCACTTTAGAGGAGGCTTTGTCAGCCGGTTGCGACACGGCACTGATACTGGTGAGCTGCCCCGACTGAAAGATATCCGGCAGATTAAGGAGACCCTGAACCAACTCATGGGCGTAGAGTGGGTGGTATACAGCAAACCCTGTCTCCATTACACCACCACGGTGATCGATTATCTGGCCCGTTATAGCCACCGCATCGCACTGAGTGACCATCGACTGCAGGGGGTGAATGACCAGGGCAAAGTGCTCTTGAGTTACAAAGATTACCGGGACCATGACAAACGCAAAACCCTCCCTCTAAAACCTGAAGAGCTGATCCGACGGTTCCTGCTCCATATCCTACCCAAGCGTTTTATGCGTATCCGTCATTTTGGATACTTGGCGAACAGTTGCCGAAAAAAGTGTCTGAGTCAGATCAGGGAAGTGATGGCGATGCATCAAGAGAGTGAAGGCGAGGCCGGGACGGCAATAGAACCGCTCTTTGACGGCTACCCCTGTCCAGCGTGTCACGAGGGACAGCTCAAGATCATTGCGTACTTACTGCCCAGACGCTATGAAGGAGGGTGACCCTATAGTGAGGGTGAGATAAGAGGAAGGATACTGGGCAGGCTACGGCTTGCTTATGGACTATTGCGACCTGGAGGGTGCAAACTGAATGAAAATCGGGTAAAAAGGGTAGAAAGCCCCATTAAGTGGAGGAGTTGCGGTGCTGAACAGGGAGTATATGGATGAAAGCGCGATCACAACCTATCACCGGCCATCAAGTGCTGTTTAGTCCAAAAAACAATCCCCTATTAAAGTAGAGTGCCGTGCAAGAATCGGCTCAGTCCAACAGACATTTATCCGTCATGCTGAACTGCGCACAACGGATAAATGCTTAGCTGTTCTATTGCAAGGAGTTGTAACGCCGCCATGTGCCGCTGCAAGCGTGCAATTCACCCCGTAGCGTGGTTCACCCGGCAGGTGAAAGTGTAAATTGATATCAACGGTTCTCATTTCAGTAACTTAACTTCAGAGTGGAGCGGTCAACTGCGGCTTCTAGGTTAAACATAAGAGGAGAAACTGGTGCCGCTACTTCTGCTCCCTCGAATAGCTATCGACCATCGCCTTGCAGCCCTTGCTATCAGCATCTGCTTCACAGGTGGTTTTGATCGTCTCACATGCAGCCATGCCGAGAGAGAGCGCCATATCACCCATGGACTTGGCCATCGCGTTATCACCAGAATCGGAGGCTTTAATCTTCTCTGACTGCGCCACCATCTGCGATGTGCAATTCTCGTAGACCGACACCCATTCGGGGTCGGAACAACCTGACAGCGTCAGTGCCGCCAACATGGCGGCGGAGAGTGTAACCGGGCGTAATTTTGTCATCTCGTAACTCCTTTGAATACGTCTTTTCCACCACTTCACAACATTGCGAAACAGCAGCATCAGCCTGCCCCTGTCACAACGCCGAGTCAAGGAAATCCAGCCCACTTTCAAGGCTCTCATGACGCAGGACAACTCCAAGCTCTCTCAGCATCTTGCGATTATCCAAACGCCTCGATTCACACATATAGGACATCATACCGGCCGAGAGTCGGCCGTCTCCATCCGCCAACGAAATCAACGGCGGCCTCGGCAGTCCCGCCCGATCAGCGATACGATTGAAATAGTCGGTCATATTCCCAGGGTGACCGTCGCTGACATTGTAGATCTCACCACTGCCACCCCGCACCATGGCGGCAAGGCAGATCTGTACCAGATCATCGATATGGATCCGGTTGGTGTAGGGTGCCTCCTCCTCCCGTACCATCGGCAACCCCTTGCGCAACCGTTCCAGCGGCAGCTTTCCCGGCCCATAGATGCCGGCCACCCGCAAAATGACCAGCTCCGTCGGCCGTGTTTGACACCATTGGTGAAACCGCTGCTCCGCATCCCGGCGACGCAACGCCCTCTCCACCACGGGGTGGACCGGCCGGGTCTCATCTACCCAGTCACCACCACAGTCGCCATAGACACCGGTGGTGCTGAGATAGACGATACGGCGTGGTGCACCTTGGCGGTCACAAGCCGCCAACAGGTGAGCCACACGGCTATCCTCGACACCTCTACGGGGTGGTGGGGCAAAGTAGAAGAGTTCGGAACCGGCCAGTGGCAGAGGGGGTGGATCAACATCATCAAGATTGGCCTGTACCGCCACGATTCCCTGCTGCTCCAGCGTCTTAACACTCTCCTCACTACGCACCAGGCCAATGGCGCCAAGCCCCTGTTTCTGCAGCTCCAGCACCACTTTCTGACCCAGATATCCACAGCCGACAATTAACCTATTCATAACAAGCTTTTATTCCGCAGTAAAATAGTAGAGAATTAATCACGATACAGACTAACATCCGCATACAGAGGATCCTATGAGTTTCACAGTAAAAGTTGAACCCAGTGGCCACGAATTCAGCGCCGAACCAAATGAGGCCATCCTCGATGCAGCCGAGCGCCAAGGTATTACCCTGCCCTACGGCTGCCGTAACGGTGCCTGTGGCAGCTGTTCCGGTCAGCTGATCTCCGGTGGGATCACCTACCCGGAGGAAGAGGTTGCACCAATCGAAGAAGCTGGAGGGAGCTGCCTCACCTGTCAGGCCAGCGCCATCAGCGACATCGTCATTCACCTCCATGAGGTGGAGAGCAGCAAAGAGATCGAAGTGAGGACTCTGCCCAGCAGAGTGGAGAAGCTGGAGCCGCTCGCCGATGATGTGATGCGCGTCTACCTCTCCCTCCCAGAAGGCCAGCGTATGCAGTTTCTTGCCGGTCAGTATCTCGACTTCATCATGGAAGACGGCCGACGTCGTGCCTTCTCCATGGCCAACGCTCCCCATAATGACCGTGCCATTGAACTGCACATCCGCCACGTCGATGGCGGTGAGTTTACCGACCATGTCTTCAATGATATGAAAGCGGGTGATATCCAGACCATCCAGGCACCGATGGGTGGCTTCTACCTGCGCGAGGAGTCCGAGCGGCCGCTGATCTTTATGGCCGGCGGCACCGGCTTTGCTCCACTAAAGGCGATCATCGAACATGCTATCCATGCCGGTCTGAATCGCCCGGTCCACCTCTACTGGGGGGTGCGCACCGAGAGTGACCTCTATCTTAACGACCTCGCCCAGAGCTGGGCCGACAGCCTGAGGGATTTCAGTTATACCCCCGTGTTGTCAGAGCCTGAAGAGGGCTGGGGTGGTAAAACAGGCTGGGTCCATGAAGCGGTTATAGCAGACCACCCCGACATGAGTGCCTTCGACCTCTACATGAGCGGCCCCCCTCCAATGGTTTTTGCCGGTAAGCGTGCTTTTATCGAAGCCGGCATGTCAGAAGACAACATGTACTCTGACGTATTTGAGTGGGCTCAGGATAATCCTGATAAAGAGTAGAAGATTCAGCTTAGAGCGCCGGTATAAACCGTAGATATAATCTACCCATCCTGGCCGTTGTGCTAAGGAACCTCTGAATGAATCTGGTCACAGCAGATTGGTGATCGGAATTTGTCAATTTGAGGCGTGAATCGCACGTAATAGCAGGCTATTGCAAAGATTCACAACGATAAAGTGGCAAATTCCGGCGCCAAAATGCGTGAACATAATTCGTTCAGAGGTTCCCTAAATAGCTCTGATAAAAATGGGCGAAACTACTTCGCCTCAATCACCTCAAGCTTTGGCGGCGGGTTAATATCGGTAGGAACACTCTCTAGTCCGTGAGCGTCCAACCGTGCGCCGGCAGGGTGCAGCAACGCCGGCAGTTCAGGCAATGGCGTATCGGAAGACAACTTCAGCCCCGATTTGAAACAGTCGAGAGCCTTTGTCTGCTCGCCCATACTCTCCAGCAACACGCCCAATTCACGGTAGGCCGGAGTTGACGGCGCCGCCCCGATACTCGCTTCAAAATAGCTGCGCGCCTTACCCCACAGTTTGTGGCGCAGGCAGAGGCGGCCCAGAGTCAAAAGTAATACGGGATCCTGGGGGTGGGACTGTAGCCAGAACTCAGCGACATTCAACTGGCGGGCACTATCCTCTATCTCCACCCGGCCATAAAGCTCTACAAGGTCATCGCTCCAGTGCCGATCGATAAACTCCTGGAGCAACCCTTCAACACGGTCATTACTGCCACGATTGATCAGGTAATTAACAAATACCGTGACCATCTCCTCACTCTCCCGCACCGACTTGGGGATCTTTTTCCAGACACTCTCCAACTCCTCTGGTTTGGTGTCCTGAGCGGCCTGGGTAAGCAGGTTGTGGAAAATATTAAACTCCAGCTTCTGCTGCTCCTCCTGCTCAATCACTTTGCGTTTTTTGAGATCCGGTAACAGCCGATTGAGTTCCTCCCAGTCATCGAGGCGCTCGTACAGCTCCTTCAGAAGTTTCAGCACATGAGCATGCTTAGGGGCTATGGTCTGTAGATGTTTGAGGGTCGCCAGTGCCTGCTCCAGCTGCGCATGATCCAGCTGTAGCTCCGCCTGGGTCAGACCGACGGCAACATCGGCCGACGGCATACTCTCATGAGCCAGCTGAAGATATTGATCGCGCCGGTCATGAGCACCCTGCTGCTGTGCCGAACGGGCCGCAGCCAGGTAGTTAAGCATCGGTGTCTCGGACTTGCCTGCAAAACGGATCAGATCCTTCTCCGCCTGCTGCCAGTTACCTTCAGAAAGCTCCACTAAACCCTGGGTCAGGAACTTGCGTGAACGTTTGGCGCCACGCAGCTGCCGCCAACCACGAACCTGCTGAGGCACTGCCCAGATACGCGCAATGGTACGCAGGACAAAGTAGAGCAGGGCAAAAGCGACCAGGTTGAGTAGTAGGAAAAAGGCCAGGCTGCCCTCCACTGTCCACTCACCGTAACCCAGCAGCATATAGCCGTTGTCATTCATTACCGCCAGCGTAATAAGAACGGCGGCACCAAAGGCAAGCAGAGCAAGGATCAGTGTCTTCATTGCCGAGCGGCCTCCTCACTCCCCTGCTGCAGCCGCTGACGCAGACGCTCCAAAGCACGGGTGATATCGGGCAGTTCAGGTTTCACACGCACCCTCTGCATCTCATTTAACTGCTGCAGCATTGCTGCCGTGCCTGACGCCTCAGCATCGAAAAACTCCCGCAGCCAGTGCTCAGCAGTCTCCAGGCTGCCGTCGTAGAGCGCCTGATTCCGTTGCAGCAGCGACAGACGAGCCGACTCCAGCTGCAACTCAAGATTACGATAGACAAAGTAGTACTGCTCCGGCGGTAGCATGGCAGTAACCGGCTTGTCGTGACGACGCACCACCATCACCGATTTGAACCCCTCCCAACCATCTTTTAGCAGAGTATTAAGATTGCGCTCCGATGCCTCCACGGGCCTCGATTTGAGTGGCTTACCTGACGCCACGGAGGGACGCAGGCCGACCATCTTTAGTGATTTTATCTGACCGGCCATACCCGCCAGTTTGGCTGAAAGGCCCACCTGATCAATCACACCGGCACTTTTGAGTGCAGCAATCTCACTCGCCAGCAACTCGCGGGTGGCAGTCCACCCCGGATCGCCGGTTTCGAGCAGCCGCTGATCGGCCGCCTGCAGTGCACTTATCGCTGTAGCGACATCGTCTTCCAACTGCAACCGGTGGTTCGCCACCTGCATCAGGTACTCCGCCTCTGCCGCCATCCATGCGCTGCTGTTGCGACCTACCCGGCGGTAGACCCTCTCCAGGGTCTCTTCAATCTCGCCGGCTTTTTTATCCAGCGCCTGTCGCTCCGTCGCCAGCTTGTCATCCTGTTCAGAGAGTCGGCTGTTCTGCTTCTCCATCTCCGCTTTCTGGCTCTCAAATGCCTGGTGGGTCTGATCGAGACGTGACTGCAACTCCGTCGTCTGCCGGGCGGCATCGGCAATGCTCTTATCCATCTGCAGCAATGATGCCTGCATGCCGTTCCAGCGTTGGTAGCCGTAACCGAGCCCGGCGACCACAGCAACAACGGCGATCAGTGAAAGCGCCATCGCCACCCGCGGCACACTGCCGCCGCCCGGGGCGCCCGCCCGTGGGGAGGGGGTCGACTCAAGAATTTCAGCATCAACGATCTCCGCATCGGCGTCAGCCTCCGCAGAAGGGCCACTCTGACCTGTCGGGTTATTTCGTGTTTTATTCATTGATGCTTCCGAATATCTGGTGTGTAACGATAGATTATCAAATGCGCCTACCCCGGGGAACCGTTACGCTTCCCGTTCCAGCTTACTTTGATTTGTTTTTCCACCCGCAAATCGCCTGCTGCAGCGAGCCAAGATCAGCGCCCGCCGCCTGGATCAACTGTTTACAGCCAAGGGTTTGGGCGTGATGCAGCATCCGCTCACTGATCACAACCATAGGCGTGTTGCAAAGCTGTGCCCGGCCGGCGGAGCCAAGCATCGAGAAAAGGTTGTCCAGCAGATCGTTGCTGGTGACTGTGACCAGATTCACCTGTCGTGGCCAGGCTGCAATCAGTGCAGTGACATCACCCTGGGGCTGAGAGCGGCGGTAAACTTCAACATACTCCACCTGAGCTCCTCGCGCCTCCAGCGTCTCTCCCAGCAGGGGGCGACCGCCATTGCCACGAAAGATTGCCACCCGCCGACCGGATACCTGCCGTAGCGGCTCCATAGCCAGCAATGCTTCACTGTCGCTGCGCCCCGCTGGAACGATGGACACCTCAATGCCGGCCCGCTGCAACAGCCCGGCGGTACGACCGCCTACAGCAGCCACAGATGCTTGCTTTGGAAGCCCCTGAGGGAATAGCTTCAGCCCCCACTCAACCGCATTGGGGCTGACAAAGATCAGCAGATCCCAAGCACCACAATCCACCTGCTGTTGCGCTATCCGCTCAGGTGACTCCGGGCCATTGATCTCAACCACCGGAAAGCGCAGCGGCACACCACCCAGACGGGTAATTATATTACACAACGGCTCCGCCTGATGGGCGGCCCGGGTCACCAGCACACCAGCCCCCGACAGATCGCACGGATGGGCAGAGATCGCCATCACTCAGGTGCGTTCTCACCCTCGTAGAGGTGCATCAGCACCTGATCCGCACCCTGCCCCAAAAGCTCCTCTGCGATGGCAATGCCCAGCGCCTCGGCCTCGTCTGCCGGCTGGATCATTTCGGCACGCATAATATGAGTACCATCGGGCTCACCGACCAGGCCACGCATATAGAGCTTGTCGTGGTTGAGTATCGCGTAACCGCCAATCGGCACCTGACACCCCCCCATCAGTCGCTGGTTCATCGCCCGCTCGGCGACCACACAGAGCGCCGTCTCTTCATCATGCAGACACTGCAACAGCCCATTGACCTCGGCATCATCACTGCGACACTCTATACCAATCGCACCCTGACCGATCGCCGGCAGGCTATCAGCGGGATCAATAAAATCGGTAATCCGATCATCAAAGCCCAAGCGCTTGAGTCCGGCCGAAGCAAGGATAATGGCGTCGAACTCCCCCTCGTCCAGCTTCCGCAGACGGGTGTTGACGTTGCCGCGCAGGGGAGCAATCTTCAAATCCGGCCGCCGCTCCATGATCTGACACTCACGGCGCAGACTGGCAGTCCCCACCACGGCCCCCTCGGGCAGCTCTTCAAGGTGTTTATAGATATTGGAGACAAAGGCGTCGCGCGGATCTTCCCGCTCCAGGATCACCGCCAAGTGCAGCCCTTCGGGTAACTCCACCGGTACATCTTTCATCGAATGGACGGCGATGTCGGCGCGACCCTCCAGCATCCCCTGCTCCAACTCCTTGACGAACAGCCCCTTGCCGCCAATCTTTGCCAGCGGCGTATCCAGGATCTTATCCCCCTGGGTACTCATACCTACCAGCTCGATCTCCAGACCAGGGTGAGCCTGGCGCAATTTGAGGGAGACGTGCTCCGCCTGCCACATGGCAAGGGGGGACTTTCGGGTGGCGATTCGCAGGGTCTGTGACATGGAACGGGATCTCGCAATTATTGGATTAGGGAGAATGCTATAGCTTGAGCAACATCTGAACAAGTCTGGACGACTTAATATCTCAAGTTTCGGAGTTCAAATGACGTAAAAGGCTTGGATAGACCGTCCCTTCTCCCTCGGGGAGAAGGCCAGGATGTAAGCGAGTCTTCGACCTCGTGAAAGATTTTGGGACATCCCAGTCCCCAAAATCAACTCGGCCTTCGACAACCTATTAGTGCCCCGGCCGTCCTGGTCACTGACCGCTACGCGATAACATCGCAAGCTCGTTACCGCTTCGCAGTCAGTTCCCATTGACTGGACGCCGTGTTCGGATGCCTACTTTGCTTCCCCTCTGGCGCGCTGCGCGCACGACGGGTAAGCAGTGCGGCCTCACGGCTACCGGGGATTACCAGCCTTCGCTTCGCTCTCCATGGCTGGCAGCGAGGGAAATTAGAAGAATCAAAGCGTTAGCTTTTCAACTCCCCTCACCCCAACCCTCTCCCTGGGGGAGAGGGGGCTAATGAACTCCGAAACTTGAGTTAATATAAAAGAATTTATAGCGTGGTCACGACTTCAAAAGGCGGCGCACTTCCGGTAGATGGCGACGACTCACCTCCAGCAACAGGTCGCTGCCCTGAAGACTCACCAAGCTCTGACCCTCCTCCCCTCTCCGCACACCCGTCACTCTGGACCTGGAGACCAGGGCATTACGGTGGATACGGATAAAGTGGTCACCCAGCCGCTCCTCCAGGGATTTCAACGACTCCTCCAACAACGCTTCACCACCACTATGCCTGACGGTGACATACTTCTGATCAGCCAGAAAGAAAATGACATCCGCCACCGGGATACGCTCCAGACCACCACGAAAGCTGACACTGATGTACTCTTCACTCTCTCCCTGCTGCAGATCCTCCAGCGCCTTTAGTTGAGGCCGGGTCAGCTGCTGCGCCTTCTTCAAGGCTTTCTCCAGCCGTTCTCGGCGGATCGGCTTCAGCAGATAATCGACAGCACTCTTCTCAAACGCCGCCAGGGCGTGCTCCTCATAGGCGGTGACAAAAATCACCGCCGGTGGCGCCGCCTGCGCCGCCAAGTGCGACGCCGCCTCCAACCCATCCATACCCGGCATACTGATATCGAGCAGCACCAGATCAATCATCTGGGCATCACAGGCGGAAACCACCTCGATGCCGGTAATCACCTCACCCACTACCCGGTAAGGGGGGCCGATCTCTTCGATCAGGCTACGCAGCCTTGCCCGCGCATGAAGTTCATCATCTGCTATCAATATATTCATCAGATAGTTACCGGGGCCGATAGGGGTAGGGGAATACCACCCGTACCTGGTGGTCACCATCGACTTCTGACAGAGACAGACTTGCCTCTCCATCAAAAAAGCCTTCCAGGCGCTGGCGAGTATTCTCCAGCGCCATACTATTCCCTTTCCGATGCTTCATCGCTCCCTCCGCCGGGCGACTGTTGCGAATACTGAGGTTGACCCGTTTCTGCCGGTAACGCCCACTAATCTCTATCACCCCCGGCTCCGCCGCCGGCTCAATGCCGTGGTAGACCGCATTCTCCAGCAACGGCTGCAGTATCAGCGCCGGCAGAAAGGCACTCTCCGGCAACTCCTCAAGATCCCACTCCACACGCAGCCGCTCACCCAGGCGTTGACGTTCGATACGGAGGTAACCCCTTGCCAGCTCCAGCTCATCTCCAAGGGTGTTCTGATCACGCGCATCCGAAAGGCTGGCACGAAACAGGTCGGAGAGATCATGTACTACCTCCTCTGCCAACTTTGGATCAGAGCGGGTAAGGCTGGCGATGGTGTTCATGCTGTTGAACAGAAAGTGGGGGCGAATACGTGACTGTAGCGCCTGAAAGCGCGCCCGCGACTCCGCCTCCACTTGCAGACGCCAGACATATTGGAAATAGAGATAACGCAACATCAGGGCCGATACGATGGCACTGATAGCGAGACTCTTCAGCAGAAACAGGCCGCTGGAGCTGATAGCCAGCACCTTGATTGCAAAGCCGCTCACCAGCAGTGTGAGCAGCATCAGAATCAGCCAGGCGGAGATACCCGCTACTCGATTACCATAGCGCCCAAGATGACGCCGCAGCGTACAGAGCAGAGCGCTGCCGGTCAGGGCTATCCACTGAACAAACAGCGACCGCAGACTAAGATCATCGGTAAATTGCTGCACCGACTGGGTGTTTGTCAGGGCCAGTACTATCGCCAACAGCTCAGCGGTCACAACCACCACAAACACCATACGGATACGGCAAAAATCCGGTAAAAACGACTCCCGCCCGCTTCTCTTTTCCACTTTACCCGACATCAGCGCCCCGTCTGCCACCCTCTTATGCCTAATCCTGATACAATTCCGCCAATTGAGTATGCCATCAAATAGACCGGACCCCGACGTATACCGGAACGATATATTTTGAAGAAGAGAGCTCTTTCTCGACAGATACTCGATTACAACGATATTAGAGCGAATAACAGGAATTTGCAGCGATGAGCGACAAAAAACTCTGGTCAGGACGATTTAACGAGCCCACCGACGCCTTTGTCGAAGCCTTTACCGCGTCAGTGGAGTTTGATCAGCGCCTCTACCGGTACGATATCCAGGGCTCCATCGCCCACGCTACCATGCTGACCAAGGCGGGCATTCTCACCGATGCCGAGCGCGACCGCATCATCAGCGGCCTGGAGGCGATCCAGCAGCAGATCGAAGCGGGAGAGTTCAACTGGTCGATTGAACTTGAAGATGTTCACATGAATATCGAGTCGGCACTCACCGGGGCAATTGGCGATGCCGGCAAAAAGTTACATACCGGCCGCTCACGCAATGATCAGGTCGCCACCGATGTACGGCTCTACTTGCGTGATGAGATCGAGGTTATCCGCAACGAGGTTCTGCGCCTGCAGCAGGCGCTGCTGACGGTGGCGGAACGTGAAGCCGACACCATTCTCCCCGGCTTTACCCACCTGCAGACGGCCCAGCCGATCACCTTCGGCCACCATATGATGGCCTGGTTTGAGATGCTGGAGCGTGACCGTGAGCGTCTGGCGGACTGCAACAAACGAGTCAACATCATGCCTTTGGGAGCTGCCGCTCTGGCCGGCACCACCTACCCCATCGACCGTCACTATACGGCGGAGTTGCTTGGCTTCGAGCGCCCCAGCGAGAACTCTCTCGACTCGGTCAGCGACCGCGATTTCGCCATCGAATTCAGTGCCGCCGCCGCCCTGATGATGATGCACCTCTCGCGTATGTCCGAAGAGCTGATCATCTGGTCTTCGGCCCAGTTCGGCTTTATCGAACTCTCCGACAGCTTCTGTACCGGCTCCTCCATCATGCCGCAGAAGAAAAATCCGGATGTACCTGAGCTGGTACGTGGCAAGAGCGGTCGTATCTTCGGCCACCTGATGGCACTGCTCACTCTGATGAAGGGCCAGCCCCTGGCCTATAACAAGGACAATCAAGAGGATAAGGAGCCACTGTTCGATACCATCGATAACGTTAAAGGCTCCCTCAAGGTCTTCGCCGACATGATGCCTGCTGTAACCTGTCGTCACGACAACATGCGCCAGGCGGCGATGAAGGGCTTCGCTACCGCCACCGATCTGGCCGACTACCTGGTGCGCAAGGGCATCCCCTTCCGTGATGCCCACGAGGTAGTGGGTAAAGCTGTTGCCCTGGGTGTTGAGCGTGACTGTGACTTGGCTGATCTCTCACTGACCGAGCTGCAATCCTTCTCCAGCGAGATCAGCGAAGATGTCTTCGACGTACTCACTCTCGAAGGCTCAGTGGCGGCGCGGGACCATATCGGCGGCACCGCACCGAGCCAGGTACGTGCAGCCATCGCTCGTGCAAAAGAGCGTCTTTTGTAGCCGAACCTACTTTCGCTTCTACCTGCTCTATACTGATAGTTGTACCTCAAGTTTCGGCGTTCATTGGCTCCCTCTCCCCATTGGAGGGCGTCGTAAAAGTCCCCTCTCCCCACCGGGGAGAGGGTTAGGGTGAGGGGGATCAATAGGTAACTTATTGATTAAATACACCCTCATCCTAACCTTCTCCCTCGTAGGGAGATGGGACCGGAGCTTTTATGATGCGCTTCCAAGGAAGGTGGATCAGTGCGTCTAAGCTCACTCTGTCATTTGAACTCCGAAAATTGAGTTATACAATTGGGGCTCGTCTTGATTTGACGGGCATACTCCCAGAGAAACTCTAAAGGTAAACATATCTACCGGGGCCATAGATGAGGGGAAAGCACACCGCCGGCACTATCGCAGCCACTGCAGCAGCGGTGCTGGTGGGTGCGCTGCTGCTGATCCTAACACCCACAGTCAATGCAGACATACTCACCCATGAAGAGCGTCAATGGCTGAAGGAGAACCCCCGGATTCGCTTTGCTCCCGCCCCCAACTACCCTCCTGTCGAATTTTTTGATCAAAACAACCAGTACCGCGGCGTCACTGCTGATTTTGTCGCCCACATGAAGTCTCTGATCGGCCTCGATCTTGAGATCGTCCAGCTACAGAACTGGAACCAGGTGATCGAAAACAGCAAAAAGCGCCAAGTCGATGTCTGGGGTGCCGCCGCCCAGACCGCCGAGCGCAGCGAGTATATGAACTTCACCGAACCCTACATCCGCCTGCCTGCGGTCATCATCGTCCATAAGGAGGTTGAAGGCACACTGAAGATGGAGGAGCTGGTAGGCAAAAAGGTGGTGGTAATCCAGGGCTACGCCTCACAAAAACATATAGAGCAGAATTTTCCCGAACTACAACTAATCGCCGTCCCCGACATCGAGACCGGCCTGCGTATGGTCTCCTTTGGCGCTGCCGACAGTATCGTCGCCACCAACGCCTCCGCCATCTACTACATCGAAAAAGAGGGCCTCACCAACCTGCGGGTGGCAGGAGAGTCCGGCTTTGAGTGGCGGCTGCGTTTCGCCGCCCGCAACGACTGGCCACAACTGATCTCCATCATCCAGAAGGGGCTCAACAGCATCAGCGAGGATAAGAAGCGTGAAATCTACCGCCGCTGGATCAGCCTCGGCTCCAGCGGTTGGGTCTGGAGCTGGGAATTGGTGGCTAAAATTGCCACCGCTGCCGTCCTCATCCTGCTGATTGCTGTGCTGCTGTGGAACCGGACACTGCGCCACCGTGTGGCCGTCCAGACCCAGGTACTGAAACAGGACCTGAGAGAGCGCAAAGCACTGGAGCAGCAGCTGCGCCACCTGGCCACCACTGACCCACTCACCGGCATCTACAATCGGCGTCACCTCTATGACCTGGCGGAAAAAGAGGTAAGGCGCTGCCTGCGCTACGAAAACAACCTCTCAGCCATTGTGCTCGATGTCGATTACTTCAAAGCCATCAACGATAATCATGGTCACGCTGTCGGTGACAACGCACTGGTGGCGTTGGTCAAAACTTGTAATGAAAGGCTGCGCAGCAATGATATTTTCGGCCGCATTGGGGGAGAGGAGTTTATCATTCTCTTTCCCGAAACCGACCAGGTTGCCGCGTTTTCCTCAGCAGAACGTATCCGCCGGGCAGTGGAGCTACTGCATATCGATCTGGATAACGGCAAGAGACTGCAGCTGACCATCAGCATCGGCCTCGCTTCCCTGGAGAATAGCATTCAAGATGCCCAGGGACTGATCAACCGCTGTGACCAGATGATGTATCTGGCCAAAGAGAGCGGCCGCAACTGTATCGTCCAATACCCCGCATTGGGGCCCTAATTCACAACAATGACTCGATCACCTTCACCACCTCCGGTGCATCCCACTCCAGACCACCAAAATAGGCGTAACGAATCAGCCCCTGACGGTCAATCAGGTAGGTGGTGGGGAATGCCCGTATCTGCCAGGGAGAGACCGTCTTTCCCGCACCATCCAGCAGCACCGGGAAAGCGGCGGGAATCCTTTTAAGAAAGGCACGCACTGTCTCCACCGGTTCGCCCACATCGACACTCAGCACCTCCACGCCACGTCCCGCCATTTTCTTTTTCAGGCGGCCCAGCGAGGGGATCTCCTTGACGCAGGGGGGGCACCAGGTGGCCCAGAAGTTGATCAGCACCACCTCACCTTTGTACTTATCCAGGCTGTAGCGCTTGCCGGCAATATCCATGAGCGACAACGCCGGTGGCGTGGGATCACCCGTATAGGGCTGGAGTGCGCCACCAAAGGCGCTGGTATCCCACCTTCTCTCCGCCATCTCGCCCGCAACCGGGGGGCGGGCTTCTCTACTCATGGTCGCAAGCAGCCGTGCAGAACGTGCCAGCATCGGCGGCAGCTCATCACTCCGCCGCAGCTCCTCCTCCGAGGCGGTGGGACGCATATGGAAACCATCGGAGACACGGGGAATCACCCAGGTATAGAGCGTGCTGCCACCGCGGCGAAGATGGCTCGCTATCTCATCCAGATACCAGAGCCTGGCCGATCCCCCGGGCTGAATCAGCAGAATATTCTGGTTGGTCTGGTCGGCAATCGGCAGATAGTCCGGGCGGGCGCCCGGCCTGGGTACTTCAGCTAACAGACTGGGATGAAACAGCAGCAAGCCACCAAGGGGCTTACGATCAGCGTAGCGCTGCTGCCACTGGCGCACCGCCATCAAGGTCAACGCCGCCCCGCGACCGGTACTCATAATAAACAGGCGCCCTTTATCGGGCTGGCTCTGCTCGATCAGCTCCGCAATATCCTCAACCGGCACCTCGGTGAGGCTGCTACGTCCCGGTGGCAGAAAATAGGCGTCATGGAGATCGGCCAGCCACACCTCAAACCCCTCAACCGACAAGCCGGTGGCAAGAGTACCCTCACGCCGACCGCGAAAGCCAAACTCAGACGGCAACCAGAGAATACGGTCAACACCATCGCCGTAACGCTGAATGGGAATTTCATCACCCTCCGCCAGTGTGATGATCTGTGACTCCTCTGCCTGAGCCAATGGGCACAGGCAGAGGAGAAGAGTGGCTATGATAAGTTTACGAAACAACCGATATCTCCATTACTTTCCATACCGATTGAGGATAGACAATTGCCCTCATCTGGAATATTGGCAAATACCGCCATACCGTAGGAGCACTTTCTCGAAGCGCGATGAACATTTCTACCCATGTGCCCGTGCCATCGCGACCCTAGAGATCACACCCGCAACAGCCGCTCCAGCTTGCTGTCGTACTCCAGTGCAGCAGATCGCTATATTGGATTATATGGCTATGTACAAAACTACTGTTCCACGGTTTCAAACTACCTGTAGGAGCGGCTTCAGCCGCGAATGAGCTTCGAGCTACACCGTGATCGCGGCTAAAGCCGCTCCTACAAGAAGTTGCTACTGTGGAACAGTCAGTTGGTACAGAGCCAGTTTGGGTTATCATCACCTTACAAGAGACCACTGAGATAAATTTTTCATGTTCACCCTTCACCCCCGCCTCGCCGCCGACACCTTCGCCGTTGTCACCCTGCCGCTGTGTGAAGTGCGGCTGATGAACGACCGCCGCTTCACCTGGCTGATCCTGGTGCCACAGCGAGAGGAGATCACCGAGCTTCACCAACTGAGCTCAGCAGACCAGATTAAGCTGCTGCAAGAGAGCAGCGATATCTCCCATGCGCTTGCAGAGACCGGTGCCATAGACAAACTCAATGTCGCTGCTCTCGGTAATCTGGTAGCGCAATTTCACTGGCATCTGGTGGCCAGAAGTAAAGAAGATCCCTGCTGGCCCGGACCGGTATGGGGATGCGGCAACGCCGAACCCTACGGTGCAGAGACCGCCAAAAACTTGATCGCACGCCTGCGCAAAATAATCAACAAGGAAGGAAAATATGAATCCTGATTCCCTGCAGCAGCTCAATCAGCGGCTTCTCGAGTTTGCCCGCGAACGTGACTGGGAGCAGTTCCACTCACCAAAAAACCTATCGATGGCACTGATTGCCGAGTGTGCCGAACTGGTTGAGCACTTTCAGTGGCTTAGCGAAGAGCAGAGCATGGCGCTTTCCGAAGGGAAGAAGGAGGAGGTAGCGCTGGAGCTGGCGGATATCCTGATCTATCTGGTGCGCTTCGCTGAACGGATGGATATCGACCTGCTGGATGCCGCCAACCGCAAGATCGCCATCAATGAGCAGCGCTATCCGGCACAACAGGTCAAGGGGGATGCCCGCCGGGCATCGGAGTACTGAGCCCTATGCCACAAAGGAGACTCTGATCGAGTCATGATTGCTTTACGCCGGCTAAAATCTAACCAGACTTAATCAGAGGCGCCTAAACGGCAACCTGAAACGGAAACGTCGCTTACGCTTCTGCTTCGCCATCCCCTGCAGCACCTCGGCATGGCTCGCAACCAATAGTGCTTCGGGAATCTCTTCACGCACTGCGCCAACAAGCTCCCAACATCCGCCCTGGCGCACTTTCAGGCTTACCCACAGCAGGTTGAGTTTCATATTCAGATCGGCGAACATCACCAGCTCCCGATGCTGCTGAAACACCTGTTGCAGACTCCGAAACGCCTGCTCCCGACGTACCGTTGGCCAGCGGGAAAAGCGGGGAATCAGCATCATGAAATCGCCTAGGAGCCTGTCCGAGAATAGGAGCCGTAGCGAGGGGAGTCCATTTTGAGTCATTTTTTCCGGTCATTTGAGGCGAATAGTTACTCCTATTAAACGAAAATGAGCGGAAAAAAGGGCCAAAATGGGGTTTCCGCAGTAGGCGTCCTATTCTCGGACAGGCTCCTAGCGGTCTACCCTCACTGTCGTGGGTAGGCACCCGCTCCCGTAGCGGGCCACCATGGAGCATCACACCATCGGGCGTTAGGTCTTTATTTCCCATATAACAGCTTCCCTCTGGAAACCAAAGCAGCTTTATAGCGCCTATAAACATCACTATAGACCCCACAACCGGCGCTGTCAGCATTGCTGACCCCACCGCAAATGTGACAATTTACCTAAAGTTTTCGCTACAATAGACGCTCTATTCCTTGATGGTAAAGCTTGATCTACACGGGGGATTTCGGCTTTGAAAGAACATAATGACCCCACAGGAACTGTTTTCAGCAACAGCCCTTGTGGCATATTGGTACTCGACGGAGATGGAAAAATCTCCAATCTCAATCAGGCATTGAGCGAACTGGTCGGCCAGCCCCCCGAGCAGTTGATCGGTCATGACTGCGATACCCTTCCCTTCGGCACACTCAAGGGTTTGTTCAAAGGTGAAGGAGAGATGCACCTGATAGGTCCGGGAGTCGGGCAGGAGCAGTGGCTGCATTGCACTGTCCACAAGAGTGGCCAGGGCGGAGTAATAAAGTTCTTTGTTGAGGTTACAGAACAAGTCACCCTACAGGAAGAGAATGAGCGCCTCCGCCAACAGGTGAAACAGCTTACCCTTACCGATGAACTAACCGGTCTGGCTAATCAGCTGGAGCTGAGCCGTGCACTCAATGCACAAGTCACCCGCAGTCGCCGCTACGGCAATCCACTAAGCCTGGCGATGATGGAGGTGGTCGACGCAAACGAGTCGGAGCAGACTCTTCCGGATGAGCTGATCATCTCCACCAGTCGCTATCTACGTGATCGGCTTCGCTGGGTCGATGTTATCGCCCGCTGGGGGCATAACCAATTTGTTATCATCCTGCCGGAAACACTGCATAGTGACGGTTACTCCCTGATCAGTAAAATCCAGGAGGAGTTTCCCCAGGCACAGCTGTCGGAACCGGCGCAGGGTGAAGCGTTGGCACTCCGCTTTGGCCTCGCTGAGTGGGAAAAAGGGTATGACACCCGCATGTTGATGCGCCGTGCCGCCTCGGCGCTCACCGGAGAACAGGAGCAGATGGAGCAGGCTTCATAAAGGAATATCAAAATCAGACAACTGCTGTTTAAAGGCGGAAACGGGAAACACCTAACCACAAATCATGTCCGACGCGATATCATATAAAAACGGCATCGGGCGCAAAGAACTCAAAACGATACTCAGGCGGTTTCAGAGTATCCACCGCGAGCGTTTGCGCCGCATAGCCGGAGAGCTACGCCCGAACCAGCGGGGGGTTATCGACCTTCTACCGCTCATGTTCCACATCAACCATCCCACCCTACCCGGCTTCGTCAACAGTAAAACACCGGCCGGCATTGCTGACTACAGCCCAGGGCAGAGTGCTCTCAATGCCGCCGGCAAGATCAGCCGCAGCTTCTCTTATAAAAAGCGCGCCAGACGCCGCTTCCAGATTCATGGCATCTACCTTATGGGCAGCACCGGTAGCATTGCCCACGCCAGTGGTAGTGACCTTGACATCTGGGTCTGCCACGACTCATCGCTAAAGAGCGAGGAGCTGGAGCAGCTAAGAGAGAAGGCGAGCAGAATCGAACAGTGGGCAGAGGAGATCTCTCTAGAGGTCCACTTTTTCGTCATGGATGTCGACGCATTCCGTAAAGGCCGCCTCGACAGCCTCTCACACGAAAGCAGCGGAACGGCCCAGCCCCATCTGCTGCTTGAGGAGTTCTACCGTACCGGGGCACTGGCGGCCGGCCGTTACCCCGCCTGGTGGTTGGTGCCCCCGGAAGAAGAGGCAAACTACAGCAGCTACATAGAGATGCTGTTCCACAAACGTTTTGTCGATCCCATTGACTGCATCGACTTCGGCGGCCTCAGCTCCCTCCCCGCCGGAGAGTTTCTTGGTGCCGCCCATTGGCAGCTCTACAAAGGTATCGACTCCCCCTATAAAACGATACTCAAACTGCTGCTTACCGAGTCCTACGCCCAGAGCTATCCTGACATCAACTGGCTCTGCCAGGGAGCCAAGGCGTCGATCTACGCCGGCGACATCGACATGAACGAACTCGACCCCTACGTTCTGATGTACCGCCAGGTAGAAAAGTACCTGACCGAACGAGACGAGCTGCAACGCCTGGAGCTGGCCCGGCGCTGCTTCTACTTCAAAACCGAGCAAAACCTAAGCAAAAAACACTCATCGACCCAGAAACTATGGAAACGTGAGTTGATGGAAGAGCTGGTGGCCTCATGGGGCTGGCACAGCACCTACCTGAAGAAGCTCGACGGTCGCAATAGCTGGAAAATCGACCAAGTGATGGAGGAGCGCAACACCCTGGTGCGAGAGCTTACCCACAGCTATCGTCTACTCACCGATTTTGCCAAAGCCTACGCTGCCGGCAGCACTATTGATCCCCGGGAACTAAGCCTGCTGGGACGCAAGCTCTACACCGCCCTGGAGCGACGGCCCGGAAAGATCGACCATATCAATCCCGGTATCGTAAAAAACCTGGTGGAACACCGTCTCTCCCTACACTACGCAAGAACGCGCGGCAACAACCACGCCTGGTTCCTCTTTCTTGGCAATGTGGACGAAAAGAGCGCACCGATGTCACGGCCGGTAAAAACATCTCAGGGCCTGATCGAAGTTCTCACCTGGTGTCAGCACAATCAACTACTGGGCAAAGGCACCGTGGTCACCCTCTACCCCAAAAAAAACCCGATCAGCACTGCCGAACTGCAATCACTAATCGCGTCTCTGCGTGAACTGCACCCCGCTGCAAAACATCATGAGCCTCCCATTGAGCAGCTCGCTTCGCCACCACGAGCCACCTCATGTGCACTGTTCATCAACACCGGCTCAGATCCCCTGTCACGTCTTGCCAAGGCGGGCAAACAGATCACCAGCAACCGCGACGATCCGCTGAGCTTTGGTTCCGCCCACAGTTCGCTCATCGACAGTATCGAGCAGCTCACCACCACCAGCTGGGGAGAGACACTGGTGGTACGCCACTGGGGCACCACCGGCCTGCTCGACAGCCTCTGCCACTATCTCCGCCTCACCCTGCTTGAAGGTGAAGGTAACACACCGCCGAGTGCCACCGCCCACTGCTTCTCATCGGTGCGCGGTGGTAGCATCGCCAAACGAGTAGAGTCTCTGTTCAATGACGTCTGCCACAGCTTTGCCGGCACTAATGGCGACCGGGAAGCCCTCTACCTGCTCCAGGCAGATAACGACTACTACCTGATTCAGCAACAGAAGGAGCTCTTCTCCTTCTTCCCGGTGAAATCCTGGGGGGAGCTTCTGAAGGTACTTGGAGAACCCCAGGAGTACTACCGTAAACTGACCGTCGATCCTCTGGCACTCTTCGATACACCGCTGGCAAAGGTGTTCGAGAATGATCAATCCGGGGCGATACAACTCTATTACTACACCAACAAAAACCATACCGACCTCTACATCGTTGATGAGAACGGCTCACTCTTTCATCAACAGGTCCAGAAATCAGATGAACAGTATCTCCTGCTACAGCAGCAGCGTTTCCTCAACGGCATTCAACTACTGCGTAATATCCGCTCCGAAGCCCCCTCATTCCGGCTGCTGCAGGACAGCATCGAGTTTTACCAGATCAACCGCAGTCGCAAGGGCGAATACCATATAGAACAGCGCACCCCGCCCACGATACGGCTCCCCTCCAGCTATATGGAGCTGCATCTTGTCAGCGACACCCTCGATCTCAACTTCTCGCCCTACCTACTGGTATGTGGCGACCAAGAGTTCAACTCGCTGGAACACGGTGACCATATCTACACCGCCGTCGCCGAATATATCCTCTCAAAACGGGCAAACCGTGAGGCCTACCCCATCTACCTCACCGGTCTGGAGATCACCGGCGCCTTTGCCGCAGGCAAGTGGTCAACCATCGCCCTGCTCAACCTCAAAAAACGTCTGGAAGGGAGGCTCAACCGCGCCCTGCAACAGCTGGCGCAGACTTGAGCCGGCTCACCAATCCGCCATACCCTCAACAACTTATAGATTTCCACCGCTTACGGTATACTGCATTGGTCCGATTGAATTTACAGGAGCACTTTAATGCAGCATCGGTACTCAACTCTAAGCCTGCTTGCCGCCATCCTGCTGGGCACCATTCTACTCACCGCCTGTGGTCAAAAGGGGGATCTCTACCTTCCCGATGAGAGCGGCGAACAGCAGGAAAAGAAGAAGAGCTGACCTGCCATGGAGCTCCACTTCACAAAAATGCACGGTCTCGGCAATGACTTTGTTATGTTCAACGCCATCGACCAGGCAGTGAAACTTACCCCGGAGCAGTGCCGCTTTATCGCCCACCGTCACACCGGCATCGGCTGTGACCAGATTCTTGTGATCGAACCCCCGCGTGATAAAAATACAGATTTTTACTACCGCATCTTTAATTCCGACGGCAGTGAAGTAGAGCAGTGCGGCAACGGCGCACGCTGCTTTGCCCACTTCGTTCAGCAACAGGGGTTGACCGACAAAACGGAGATCGATGTCGGCACCTGCAGCGGCAACCTGCGGCTGTTTATCGAAAAGAGTGGGCTGGTAAGGGTCAATATGGGTGCTCCACGGCTGGAGCCCGAGCAGATTCCCTTTATCGCCGACCGGCGCGCCGATAGCTACCCATTCACAATTGAGGAGGAGACACTGACCATCGGCGCCGTCTCCATGGGCAACCCTCACGCAGTTTTAATAGTTGAAAATGTAGCCTCGGCCCCCGTATCATCACTGGGAGCACTACTGGAAAAACATAGCCGGTTTCCACAAAAGGCCAATGTCGGCTTTATGGAGATCTGCTCCCGCAGCCAGATAAACCTGCGCGTTTTTGAGCGTGGCACAGGTGAAACCATGGCTTGCGGCTCAGGTGCCTGCGCCGCCGTTGTCTCCGGGCGGATCCAGGGCCTGCTGGATGAGCGGGTGGAAGTCTCACTCACCGGCGGCAAACTTGTAATCGAGTGGGCAGGCGACGATATGCCTGTATGGATGAGCGGACCCACCGCAACTGTCTACCAAGGAACCATTGAACTATGAGCTCCCAACAAGATACCTCTCCATCAGTAGAAGCGCTGGAGCAGACCGTCTGCGATCACCTTCGTGACAACAGCGACTTTTTCAGTCGCCATCCCGAACTGCTACGGAAGATGGAGCTCCCCCACCAGAGTGGCAATGCCGTCTCCCTGATTGAGCGTCAGGTAAGCAACCTGCGCGAACAGGCGAATCAGTACAAACAGCAGCTCGAAGACCTGATCACCGTCGCCAGAGAGAACGAGGGGCTCAACAACCGCCTGCATAAGCTCACCCTCACCCTCCTCGATTGTCTCGACTTTGAAGAGGTAGTCAATGCGCTTCAAGATAGGCTGCATGAAGATTTTCGTGCCGAGGCGGTTGAACTGCACCTCTTCTTCTCCGACGAGGCAGACAGAGAGAGCAACCCGGATCTTGACGGCTTTCGCGACTTACTAGATAACGGCAGGCCGGAGTGTGGTCCACTGCCGATGGAGCAGCTTACCTATCTTTTTGGCCCCCAGGCCGAAGATATCAAATCCACTGCTCTGATACCGATAGAAGAGAAAGGCATACTCGGTGTCCTTGCCATCGGCAGCCAGAGTGAGCACCGTTTTCACCCAGGCATGGGAACCGACTATCTTGCACGTCTGGGAGAGATTGTCAGCAAAACCCTTGAGGTGGTGTCTGAACCGGGCTTCTGATGAGCACCGAAAAGAGCAACCGGACGGCACCCTGGATCGACCGGCTTCTCCAGCATATGCGCTACGAGCGCAACCTCTCACCCCACACCCTGAGCAACTACGCACGTGACCTGCATCGCATCGAAGCCTGGTGCGAAGAGCAGGCCATCGACGAGTGGCGACAGCTCAACACACACCAGATTCGTGCCTATATCGCTCAGCGCTACCGTCACGGTATCGCCGGTAAGACCCTGCAGCGCGAACTCTCGGCTCTGCGTAGCCTCTTCCGGTATTTGCTGCGCGAAGGAGAGGTGGAGAACAATCCCGCCACGGGGGTGCGGGCACCCAAGAGTGGCCGCAAGCTTCCCCCGTCACTGGATGCCGACCAAATTGGTAGTCTGCTTGATGTAGCGAGCAGTGATCCACTGGAACTGCGCGACCTGGCGATAATGGAGCTACTCTACTCCTCGGGCCTGCGACTGGCTGAGCTGGTCTCCATCGACATCGGCCAAATCGACCGTGCAGATGCCAGTCTGATCGTGACGGGCAAGGGGCGCAAGAGCCGGCAACTGCCGGTGGGTAACAAAGCACTACAGGCGGTCACCGCCTGGGAGCAGGTGCGTGGTGAGTTGGCGCAGCCAGATGAAGCGGCCCTCTTTGTCAGCAAGCGCGGCAAACGCATCAGCCCGCGTACCGTTCAGCAGCGGCTGAAACAGTGGGCGTTAAAGCAAGGCGCCATCCAGAACATCCACCCACACATGTTGCGCCACTCCTTCGCCGGACACCTGCTTGAATCCTCCGGCGATTTGCGGGCAGTGCAGGAACTGCTGGGGCATGCCGACATCAGCACCACCCAGATCTACACCCACCTTGACTTTCAACACCTGGCCCAGGTCTATGACAGCGCCCACCCGCGGGCAAAGAAGAGAAAAAACAGCAAAAAGTAACTGTTCATCGGAGCACTCATACCACAGCGAAAAACTATCTCTTCTCAGGCTACTTCTCACGCCGCTCATTGCGCCGCTTGTTTCGTTCACCAAGGCTCTTCATGAATGAGGTCAACTCTTTTTCCCCCCACTCCCGGGCCTCAGCTTCAGTAGCGAATCCATCCTGACTCTTTGAGACCACCGTCTCCTTCGAAGTTACTTTTCTTATAATCTCCGCACTCCAGGAGCCTTTGGCCTCTACTACCCTGATGTCGTACTTCTTACTTTTTGCCATTTCTCTAATTTCCTGCCTGTTTTATTTGTGATCTCATTTTTCAGATCATTGATGGGTAGAGCTGGTATTCATAATAAACCATATCTTCTTGAACGAGAGACTTTAACTGGGAGCAGGTCGGATTTAATGCTGCTTGGCTGTAAATCGATAGGTGGCAATAAAACTTATAGTGGCTATGCACAATAATCATGAAACACTATTTTCATTAAGAAAAGTGCGCCTGCTAGGAGCGAATTTATTCGCGATCAGACTCTGGGGCACGTTCTTAGCGAACAAGTTCACTCCTACACCCGGTTCCACAACTATTGTGCACAGCCATTAAACTTAATTTGATCAACCTCAGTAAGTTTTTTGCTCGAAAAGGTTAAACTCGACGGATACTTAAGTGGGAAGAGAGATGATCTACAGCGCCTCAGAAGAGTTATCACTGAAGAAATTAAAGTCCTGGCTGGCTGACGACCAGGCCATTCGCGTAGAACCGGAAGAAACCGTTTCCAGGGTCTACCTTGATACCGTTGACTGGAGACTGTTCAAGTCGGGTAGTGTCCTGGAGATGGCTACTCGAGATCAACATCACTTTTTGACTTGGCGGAAATTGAAAAGTGGTGAGGTCCTCACCAGCAGAACCCTGAAGAAGGTTCCGCATAACGCCAATGACTTCCTCGGGACGGGCCTGCGGCATCGCCTGAAAGAGGTGCTGGGGGAGCGCACCTTGATGCGTCAACTCTTCGTGCGGAGCAGCACCTGTGAACTGCACCTCCTCAATAGCGAGGAGAAGACCCTTATGCGTGTTGAGCTACGACAGGATCGCCCCTACATTCCTCACAGCTCGGTGAACCTGACCCTCCCTGCTTGTGTCTACCTGTTCCCCTATCGTGGTTACGATACTATCTACCAAAAAAAGCTAAACCGGCTTACCGCAAAGGGGCGGCTAAAACCGATTGGGAAAGATCCCCTTACCAACGCACTAAACCTTCTCGGAATCGTTCCAGAAGTGCAAGGCAACAGGTCAATAATCAAGCTCTCCCCAAAACAATCATCGTTTCAGGCGCTGGCAACAGTACTGAATGATTTTCGTCGCTCCATTGCAGATAACATAGAGGGTGTTCGGAATGAGGATGACCCAGAATTCCTACATGACCTGCTGCTTTCGACAAGGCGTACCCTGTGCCTGTTAAGCCGCTTTTCGGCCATATTTCCACCTCAGCAGATAAACTTGATCAAGCAGGATTTCGAGTGGATCGAAGAGGTTGCAACACCCGTCCGCGACTTGGATATTCATTTTGGTCTTATTGATGACTTAGCCACCCACGCAGACTCTGAGCACCGTGCTGCATTGAAGCCGCTGATTCAGTTCCTGAAAAAAGCGAAACAGAAGGAACAGCGTTCTATGCGCATCGCGCTGGAAAGTCCTCGCTACATCCGACTCATGGATAACTGGAAATCATTTCTGGAGCAGAAGCACCCTTCAATGGACCTCCCTGTAAGTGCAGGCCGGCCCATCCTGGAATCTGCCAGTGAATCGCTTCTCAAAATATACCAGGAGATCACCAATAGATGGCGTACGATCACCCCGGAAAGCAATTCTGAACAGCTGCACGAACTCCACAAGGACTATAAACGGCTTGGTTATCAGCTGGAGATCTTTCAAAGTCTCTATCCGAAGAAGAAGCTAGCGTCTGTAATTGATGCACTGAAACCGGCAAAGGAGTCTCTCGATACATTTTTCAATCTCGATCTGCAGCGAGGATCGCTGGCTGACTATCAGAAAAGGATGAAGGAGGAGCAGAAAACCATACCGTTATGGCTGGAGAAGATTGATCAGTTGGATGCAAAGCTAGCCAGGAAGAAGAGAAAAGTGTGGGAAAAATTTCTCACTCAGTCTGAACGGCTTTCACAAAAAAAGGTACGCAAACAGTTCCTCACCCTGTTTTCCGACAAGGGCAAGAAAAGAGGATTCAGCCGATGAAAATACTCGCCACCTACAATATCAAGGGAGGAGTTGGAAAGACATCCACTGCAGTCAACCTCGCTTATCTGGCTGCACAAGAGGGTTACCGGACACTTTTGTGGGATCTTGATCCTCAGGGAGCCGCCAGCTTCTGCTTTCGCATCAAACCAAAGGTCAAAGGAGGAGTACAGGCCGTCAAGCGACGCAAAAATATACTCGACAAGGCCGTTAAAGCTACCGACTACGAGGGGCTGGACCTGATACCTGCCGACTTCTCCTTTCGTAACTTCGATCAGGTGTTCAGCGATGCTAAAAAACCGAGGGCGTTCAGAATTCTGTGTCAGCCTAATCGGTTAAATATCCAAAACGCCATCTAACCGGCCTTCAAAATATATCGACAACTGGGACCAGAGTCAAATTCCAGTTCTGAATCGGCATGGTCCATTTCTTTGAAGCATTCTGGATTCCCATATAGAGCAGCTTCATGAGGCTGTTTTCATTCGGGAAGGCCCCTTGGTTTTGGTCAGCTTACGGAACTGCCGATGTACAGCCTCAATGGCATTGGTGGTGTAAACCACGCGACGGATGTCCGCAGGGTATTTGAAGTAGACAGATAGATTTTCCCACTTGCTGCGCCACGACTTGAGTACGATTGGGTACTGGGCGCCCCAGCGACTCTCCAGCTCGCCCAGCGCCGCCTCTGCCGCCTCCTTGTTCACTGCCTTGTAGACGGGCTTTAGATCGGCCATAAAGGCTTTCTGATTCTTAGAGGCAACGTACTTCATCGAGTTGCGGATCTGGTGTATCACGCAGAGCTGAACCTCTGTATCAGGAAAGATGCTGTTAATGGCCTCTGGAAAGCCTTTCAGTCCATCGACAGAGGCAATCAGGATATCCTCTATACCGCGATTACTGAGATCAGTCAGTACCGATAGCCAAAAGTTAGCTCCTTCACTTTCAGAGAGATAGAGGCCGAGTATCTCCTTCTTGCCCTCCAGGTTCAGGCCCAGCACGGTGTAGACGGCCTTGCTGCCATAGCGTCCATCCTCTTTGACCTTGTAGTGGATGGCATCCAGCCAGACAAATGGGTAATGGCTCTCCAGAGGGCGCTGTTGCCACTGCTTCAGCTCGGGGATGAGCTTGTCAGTTACACTGCTGATCAGTGCGTTGGAGATGCTCAGACCGTAGAGTTCAGCAACATGTGAGGCGATATCCTGGTAGCTCATTCCCAGGCCAAACATGGAGATAATCTTGCGCTCAATCTCATCAGTCAGGTGGGTCTGGTGCTTCTTGATCAGTTGTGGCTCAAAGGAGCCTGCACGGTCTCTGGGGGTGTCCAGATCGAAGCTTCCTGACGTTGACTTGATCGTTTTCCTGCTGGAGCCGTTCTTACGATTTGATGCTTCATCAAGCGCGAGATGTGACTCCAGTTCAGCCTTGAGAGCTGCTTCTGTCAGTTGCTTGATGAGTGGAGTAAGGATGCCATTCTTGCCAGTCAGGTCTTGACCGTTCTGCAAGGCAGCCAGGGCTTTATTGAAATCGAATTGTTCAGACATGTGTCATTCCTATTTTTGCTAATTTTACTGAAATGACACAGAATTTCTAACACTCCCAAAAAACCGGAAAAACAGCTACTCAAACTGATTTTTCCCATGGCTCGTGAATATGATCTACTGCTTATCGACTGTGCACCCAGCATATCCCTGGTTGCTGAAAACATTTTCTATGCGGCCGATGCCCTTCTTATTCCGCTGATTCCTACCCCTTTTTCTGTCCGCACCTACAACCAGTTGCTCAACCACTTCAGAAAAGCACCCTCAAAACACTTAAAACTACTTCCCTTCTTCTCCATGTACGATAAAAGCAGATCGTTGCATAGAGACGTGGTAAAAACACTTCCCCGGGAGTTCAAAGAAATCCTGCGCACCAGCATCCCCTACGCAAAAAATGTAGAACTAATGGGCCATGAGCGTGCACCGGTTGGAGATTTTGCGCCTTTGAGTAAATCGGGATCCGCCTATAATAAGCTCTGGCGCGAAGTTCAGGAACAGATGCTAAACGACTATTAAGCGTAAGCGCTCACCAATGTCCTGCTAACCGCAGAGCAGGCCGTTGTGCAGCACCGTCTACATACGAACGTGACCGCCTTGAACCTAGAAACCGCAGTTGGACGGGTTGAAGTGTGCGTTTGCAGTGGTGGAGTTATAGTCAAATCTGGTGTTTAACCAGTTGAATCAAGCGGCGACCTGATCGACTCCTGTTACCTCAACACCATCTTTAAATTTGATTCCGGTTATCACCTTCGCCAGGTAACCGAAACCCCGTAATCGTCTCCACTTCTTCTCGGCACACAGGCCGAGTTTGAACATCATGTGTAGCATGCCGTCACGCGATAGGCAGCCCTTGGAACGCTTGGTTCGATGGCGGATTGTCCCGAAGGTTGATTCAAATCGGATTGCTGGTCCGAATGCTCTGCCAGTGCTGTGCCGGAAAGTGATAGAAAGCCATCAGTTCCTCTCGGTCTTTGTGCAGACAGATGGCAGCCTTCGGATACTTCGGCTCATACGTTTTGATAAACAGATCAAAGGCCTTTTCCGCATCGGCCTGAGTCTCCGCCTGCCAGATGTTATGCAGTGCCTGCTTCGCTTTCGGCTGAGCTGTCTTTGGCAGGCAGTTCAGCACGTTCATGGTCTTGTGCATCCAGCAGCGCTGCTGGCGCGTCTCAGGATATACTTCCTCCAGCGCAGCCCAGAAGCCCATGGCACCGTCACCGATCGCCAATTTGGGCGGGTTCAGTCCGCGTGACTTCAGCTTCAACAGTACCTCCCGCCAGCTCTGCGTGGACTCCCGCACACCATCCTCAATTGCCAGAAAATGCTTCTCACCACGCTCATTCACACCGATCACCACCAGGGCACACAGCTTCGTCTGCTCTGCTCTCAGTCCGCTGTAGACACCGTCTGCCCACACATACACCCAATGCTCCTTATCCAGGCGCTCCTCACACCAGCTCCGATATTCTTCTGCCCAGACCTGCTTCAGACGCGATACCGTGCTGGCCGACAAGCCTGTTGCATCCGGACCCACCAGCACTTTCAGGGCCTCACCCATCTCACCACTGGAAATCCCCTTCAGGTAGAGCCACGGCAGCGCCGCTTCCAGTGACTTCGTCTTGCGTACATACGGCGGTACCAGAGCTGATCGGAACGTCACCGGCTCGCCGGTCTTCGCTCGAACTTTGGGGATCTCGACCGTGACCGGCCCCAATCCTGTCTGCAGTTTACGAGCTGGCAGATGACCATTACGCACCACACCCGCCTTGCCATCCTCTGTCCGTCGCTCGGTGTGCTCCGCCAACAGCTCCAGCAACTCTGCCTCTACCGCCTGGTAGATCAACTGCTCTGCACCGCTTCTCAGCAACTCTGTCAGCGGATCGATAATCGTATCTCGACCTGCCAGCTTAACAACGTTATTCTTACTCATGGTGGCGTATCTCCAATGGTTGTTTTGATGTCTCGCAACAACAAATCAACCAGATACGCCGCCCTTTTTCAACTACTCAAACACCAGATTCAGTTATAACTCGCAGTGGTGCAGGGCAAGGCACAACGACGCGTAATAGTTGTTTATGTCCATGGATGGACGGTATGCAGAAAATGCAGGAGCAATTTTCTGCCTATTGCAAGGAGTTGTAACGCCGCCATGTGCCGCTGCAAGCGTGCAATTCACCCCGTAGCGTGGTTCACCCGGCAGGTGAAAGTGTAAATTGATATCAACGGTTCTCATTTCAGTAACTTAACTTCAGAGTGGAGCGGTCAACTGCGGCTTCTAGGTTGAATGCACTACCCTACCTATCAGGTAGAGTGGTACCTCTATTATCAAACCGTTGCTATCCATATCTGTTACGCATAACTATCAAGATGAACGATGGTGAAGCGGCAGTTTTTTGTTCCCCTGGCCGGCTTCGTCAGCAGCCTAATTACCATAGTTCCGGGTCGTCCAAAGAAGAGACGCAAACTATGTTGCTAGGTAAGTTCTCAATAGAAAACTGGTTAAGGATGATCGCCTGCCATCCAAAAGGGTATTGAAGTTTGTATTGCGGAATGAATTTCTCTGCACTCTCAGTACTGAAGCCAAACCTGCCGTAATATTTTGGATCACCATAAACGAAGAGGATATTGACTCCCTTTTTCAATAAAGTTTCTATTCCGCTTTCAATTAATTTTGATCCGACTCGCTGCTTTTGATAGTCGGGTATTACAGCAAGTGGCGCCAGAATATAGCCCTGCAGCTTGTCATTGTTTTCAATTTTCACTGGACTAAAAGCGACGTGACCAACTACAGCATTATCGGTTTCAGATACCAAAGAAATGGTTTGAGGTGTTGTGCTTTCACCAAGCAGATCAATAGCGAGTTTTGAGACGATATCTTTCTCACTTTCAGGGAAAGTGCACAAATATGTGTTGAGGATATCATCGCGATCTAAACTTGTTGCTCTACGAATATGCATGATTTGCTCATCTTACGCCGTAAATAACCTGTCATCTTGAGGGCGCTAGCGAACAAGATGTCAGGTTGATTTACCTTGTATGTGTTATTCATCCGATACTATTGCAAATCTACTATTGGATGTTATTTCTTCTTCAACGCCAACAGTATTAATGTTTAGAGATAACTAGGGTCAGACCACGGTTTCTATGCTCACATGAGCATGTATTTATTTAAAACCGTGGTCTGTCCCCTATTGTTTCATGTTGCTAACTAGCCCTTGGAATCAATCTGTTTTCTCTCCATTGCAAGGCCTTTGTAAAGGCTTACACACATAAGTATCAACACAATAGTGAATGGAAGGCCGACAGTAATGGCTCCCGCCTGCAGTGCTTTGAGAGCCTCCGCGCCGCCGCCATAAAGCAGAGTGCCCGCGATCACTCCTTCCATCGTAGCCCAGAAGATGCGTTGCGGAACCGGGGCATCCACCTTGCCACCGGCAGTGATGCTGTCGATTACCAGCGAACCGGAATCCGATGAGGTAACAAAAAATATCAACACCAGAACTATACCAAGAAATGAAGTGATCTGTGACAAAGGCAGATTCTCCAGCATATAGAACATTGCAAGGGAGACGTCCGATATACCGCCAGCCAGCTGGCCCACACCATTGATAGCCTGATCCAGACCAGTTCCACCGAAGGTAGTCATCCAGACGATGGTGACCAGTGTCGGCACCAGCAGCACTGCGACTACAAACTGGCGGACAGTGCGTCCTTTGGAAATGCGGGCAATAAACATACCGACAAAAGGCGACCAGGAGATCCACCAAGCCCAATAGAACACGGTCCAGCCATGAAACCAGGTGTCATCTTCACGGCCAAAGGAATTGCTCAGCGGCAGAAGGTTTGCCAGGTACGCCCCTGTCGTATCAGCCAGGCTGCTGAATATGTTAAGGCCCTGACCCAGTACCAGCACAAACAGTAACAGGCAGGCAGCCAGTGCCATGTTCACATTGCTAAGCAACTTCACCCCACCATCGATTCCACGCACCACTGAGAAAATGGCCACGCTGGTTACGCCCACAATGATCGCAATCTGGGTATTGATGGCGTTGGTGATACCGAATAGATGCTGCAGACCACCGGCGGCTTGCTGGGCACCCAGCCCCAACGAGGTCGCCAAACCGAAAATCGTAGCCAACACCGCCAGCAGATCAATGATGTGACCGGCCCAGCCCCAGCAAGCCTCTCCAAGAATCGGGTAAAAGGCTGAACGTATGGTCAGTGGCATGCCTTTGTTGTAGGAAAAGAAGGCAAGGGACAGCGCTACCACCGCATAAATAGCCCATGGGTGCAGGCCCCAGTGAAACATGGTTGCACCCATGGCAGCACGTGCACCTTCCGGCGTGTGTGGCGGCGCGTTGAGCGGTGTGCCATACCAATCCGTATAATAGGCCACGGGCTCGGCCACGCTCCAGAACATGAGGCCGATACCCATGCCAGCGGCAAATAGCATGGCGAACCATGACATGGTGGAGAACTCCGGGACGGCATTTTCACCACCGATGCGGATACTACCCACTGGAAGAAAGACCAAGGCAATGCAGAATACCACGAACAGGTTGGCGGCCCAGATGAACAACCAATCGAAATTTCCTATGGACCAAGCCTTTGCGCTGTCGAGCATAGATTTTGCGTCGGCGGGGAACATCAAGGTGCCGATAACGAATATGAGAATAAGGCAGGCGCTGATGAAAAAAACCGGATTGTGGAGATCCATCCCGAACATTTTGAGGTTGTCCTGGCCGACTTCGTACTCCGTAGTGTAAGGGTCGATAGTATTTGTAGCAGCTGTATCAGTCATAAGTGCCCTCAGGTTGTGGATACGTAATCTCACTTGTACTATTACGGTGTGAATTATATATAAATTAGGGTCAGTATAAATTATGGTCAGATTAAAACTTCACTCACACGTTGTGAGATTGACTATTCATTGATAATTTTACTCTGATCCCAATTTACTAAATTTACTACGATTTTTATCAGCCAATATTGATAAGCTGAATCAACAATTGCATCATGATGTTCTATTTTTAGTAGTTCCTTAGCAGGAATATAAATATCGAAAGCATCTATAATGCTCAGCTGGTGTAGCACGGATTATTTGTGTTTGTTGTTTACTTCTTTTACACATAAAACACTATGTTTCCGATCATAGCTTTCTTCATATTCAGACGAATCATTAAAATAGAAATATTTGCTTTCTGCCTTCGACCATACAGTAGAAATAAAATCATGTAGAACATCACCAAAATATTTATTTACTTCCCTATCGTTTAAGCCAGACGCCATTGCTTCAACTAATAAACTAGCCGTTGGTAACTCCCATTTATTATTACAATGGCTGCTAATATCCTGCCACTCCTTACCTTCTACAGATGCTAACTTCCAAGAAGTATGATTTGAATCATTCCATATACCAGTAACTTCACGCTCTCTGACCATGAATAATTTTCCATATTTATCGAGTATACGGTTGCCATCTCGCTGAACAGTTCCATCATTTTTAACAATTACGCTCTGACCTTTCGGATACAAAGTCTGCAATACATCACTGGCCTTCCATATGTCTCCGATATGCGCTCCATAATTCCATGCATTCTTATTTTCAGGATCATTGCCACGACTTGCTGGATCCCAATGACCATGATTACCACCGAGAACAACTCCAACCAAGTCCAGCGTTAAGTTGTTATATATTGGGCCTCCAGAATTTCCGTTGATTACTCCAATATTGTATCTAAGACGCTCATCTGCACTACTGTCTTTAATATACGCCTTAGAATAACCCTCGGCGTAGATTGGAAAATTGGTTCGCTTATCTGCGGGATAACCAACAGTGTGTATAACTGTAGCCTTTTCATCGGGACCAAAATTTAAGTCGCTTGGTTCCAACAGTAATTTAGCAACATATTTTTGCTGTAAAGGGGGGAGAGTTCCCAGCCATTCTATTTCTAGTATTGCATAATCTAATTGTGGTGGGGGTGAACTTTCCTTCCAAGTTCCTGGTATATATTCAATGACATTTACCAGCCTGAAGCGCCCGACATTGCCATTTACAGAGCTATGACCAATTTCCCCTTCATTTTTTGACCATCGTCTAACGCAATGTGCTGCTGTCAGTATGTGTTTTGGTGATAATGGAATCCCGGTACATTTTCTCCCAATTTTTACTATGTACGCGGCTTCAGTATCATCAGCAGGGCGACGAGTTTCATGGTCATTTACGAAAAAATCCTTATTTTCAGCATACACTTGACCAGATGCGACAATTAGCTTTACCACCAAGACAGCATAGAATATTAACTTCATCTCTTTTCCCTGTTTTTAAATATTAAGCTGATATTAATGCGTGCTAACGCCTACCTCACTACTAGGAATTAAAAAGCATAGCGTAGCGACGCTTTTGTTTTTCCAGTGGAGGTACTTATTAACGTTTTTATGCTAATTCAGGTGAACCAGCCCATTCATATACCGTTATAGGGGATGTATCTGACTCATCTCCATTGGCAACCTGAATATGAGTCCAGTTTTCGGCTCCGTGAGTCATATGTCGAAAGTAGAAAGGTGCTGGCTGAGGTTTCATAGGCCCGTCGCTAGAAGCAACCTCTACATTAAGAAGCAAAATGTTTTCATTAATGCCCTGTGGCTCAGCAATAGATACATTAACCATATCTTCAAATGAATTGACCTCTACAGTACCCTCGACCCTCAGAAATTTCGTTTTTGGTCTTTTATCCCAACTAGCTTCAGTTATTTTTAATGATTTAACACTCATACTATTTCTCCTTGTTGTTTGAACGTTAACGCCCGTGTAATAGGCACGAGCCTGTGGGCGTCCTAATTGATGCATTTGTTAACTGATTGCGATCTTTATGTTTATAGCCATAATAAATAATGGGAGTAATCAAGATGAGATAAGCGAGTCTTCGACCTCCAGGTAGAGACGGCCATCGCTGACCATCCCCCCCACAGATCCGGACGTGACCAATTCGGTCATCCGGTTCCTCGGTAATCAGAGGGGCAACACACCTCCGATGCATAACTTTACTACCCTGCAAACTCTTAGACATTGTGGATGATCTTGGGTCGCGGTAACGGCATGCTTTCCATCAGCTTTTCGTACTTCTCCCAGGTCAGCGCCTTCTTGCTACTACGACGATTTAACCAGAACCTCCATCCACGCCTTGCATGGTGAAGAACTGTCTCCATCGCTCGCATATTGCAGCGAACACCAAAGTACTGGTAGTGCCCCCGAAGTTTCGAGCACAAAATTCTGTACTGTTTCTTCAGGTCCTGGTGCCGGTTGTTACGGCTCCAGGTCCATAGGGCTTGTACGGTTTTCCTGACTTTCTTGCGCGCAGTCTTGCGCTTGATGACCCAATAACCTCGCCGCGTTCTCGCCCAGTAGTGGGTAAATCCGAGAAAATCGAATGTGTTGTCCCCACGGGTGACCTCTTTTCCCGAGGCCGGTTTCCCGAAGGCAAGTAGGCGGCTCTTCTCTGGATGTATTTCCAGTCCGTATTTCTCGAAGCGCTTGGGCAGGACTTTCATCACCCGCCGGGCATCTTCTTCGTGTTGGAAGCCGATGACAAAGTCATCGGCAAACCTGACGATAAAGCAGTGCCCCCGCATGCGCGGCCTCACTTCCCGCTCGAACCAGTCATCCAGTACATGGTGGAGGAATATATTCGCAAGGCATGGCGAAATCGTCCCGCCTTGAGGTGTTCCCCGGTCGCTGTAGGTGATCTGGTCTCCTTCCATCACGCCTGCGTTCAACCACTTGCCAATCAGGCGAAGTAGTCCACCATCATTGATCCGTTGCTGGATGAATCTCCGCAACCAGCTCCTGTCAATGTTGTCAAAAAATCCACTGATGTCTGCATCGTATATCCAGCGGATGCCGTGCTCCATGCACTGCGACCGGATCTCTCCTATCGCTTGGTGGGCACTGTGTGCCTCCCGAAATCCATGTGAAAACGGATAGAAGCCCTGTTCATAGACCGCCCCCATTAGCATCGCTACCGCTTTCTGGACTATTTTGTCTTCGATCTCCAATAGTCCGATCGGTCGCTTCTTTCCTCCCTCCTTTTCGATCCATACGCGCTTGATTGGCGGCGCTATATAACGCTGCTCCCTCAACCGGGCATGTAGATCAACCAGGTTGGCTTCCAGTTCCTTGCCATAGTCCTTTACGGTTACACCGCTCAGGCCCGCCGCTCCATCCTTGCGCAGCCGATAGTAGGCTTCTCGAAGAAAGTCCACGTCCATGCGGTGGATCAGGGTGGTGAATACCCTGTCCGGATGTACGATCGCTTGCTCTGCAATTTGCCGAAGTTGCGTTGATATGAGTTCTGATCTCTTGGTATCTCTCATCTTTCCATCCGACAAAACGTTATGCCCGGCTTCACCTTCCCTTCAGTGGGTCCCTTGGGTCTCGGTTCCCCACCTTATCGGCCTTCCTCTCCCTTCGACCATCGGTACTATGATCCGCTAAGACTACCGCTTCTCCATCTCGGGGCACTTCGCTTTCCGCTCGTTCTCCGATACCTTGCGTTCTCCCTTCTTCGTTCGTGCCCCTTTCGGCTCGCTCCACGGGTTAGGAAGATCCCCGCAAGCGCCTGGCCGCTTTTGTATTCCGGTTTGCCTATCCCGGTGCCCTCCGCAAGGAGATGGCGGTTCTCTCGAGTTCCCAGTCCACCCTTATGTGTACATGCCCCGCTCTTGGACCCCGGTGGTGTCCCTTCAACTCACCTTTGCGTTTCCAGGACTGCTGCCTTCCGTCTCACGAAGAACGTCGGCTTTCCCCGCTTGCGCTGGGTTATCCTTTCAGACCACGATAATAATCTTTTCGGAGCTCGGTCACGCGGCCTGCACACTCGCTACACCTGGCTTCATACACACCCTCATGGATATGCATGCAGGTTCACTACAGTTCCAGTGGCTAACCTTCTCTGATGGGCATTAGACAGTCACCTGCCTTCACCCACTGGGTAGCAATATCCAGTTTCACAGCCTCCTTTTTGATCCCCCGGATCTGAATTTACTCGACACGATCGTGAAAGATTTTGGGACATCCAAGTCTCCAAAATCGACTCGCCTACGCGACAGCCGTTATGCCCCGACCGTCCTGCGTACGTCACGATTCCGTATTGCACATTGCAGCAAAGCTGCTTGTGCACTACTCCATCATGACTCCCGCAATGACTCTACGGCGTTTCGGATGCACTCCTTGTATGCCCTACATCGCTCCCTGCCGGTCGCAATTCCGGCCATACAACCGCGCCTACGCCTATCGGGGACTAATCGCCTCGGCTTTCAGCCTTCCATGGCGATCAGCGGAAGTGGAACGGCAAAGGCTACCCCAACGGCCTGGCCGGAGAGGATATTCCACTGGAAGCACGAATTGTCGCTATCGCCGATGTCTTTGATGCGCTTACCAGTGAGCGTCCCTACAAAAAAGCCTGGCCGGTGGAAAAAGCGATAGCAGTCATTCAGGAAGATGCAGGCAGCCATTTTGATCCCAACCTGGTACCGATATTTATAGAGAAACTTCCCCAGGTATTGGAGATCAAGGCTGAGTACATGGACAACTTTAAAGAGAACGGAGAATAGTCCAGTTGTCTGTTGTCAAAAATAATACTCACCACACTCCACTTCACGTCCACGCACCACCCGCCGCCCCACCAGCGGCCCATGGGTCTCGGTCACCAGTGTCTGCTGTCCCTCCTGATGATGATCATCGTAAAAGTAGATCACCACCCAATCACGCGTCTGTCTTAACTGATGAGCGCGGGCGGTATTGGAGAACATGACGGTAAAGTGCCACCCCTCCAGCTCGATATGGAGTATCGGCAACCAAGCCTCTCCTTCGGGATTAAAACGTCTGGGTGCGATACAGGGCAACTTATTCGATTCTGCCTGCTCAAGGTAGTGGCGATCCACCGCCAGCAGCAGTGCTACGGAGGGCACATCACCCTCCGGACTATCCCGCCGCATTCCCGCCCGACCCAGCATGGAAGAGAGCGCCGCTTGTAAAGCCGGTAGACGTCGCCCGCCAATCCCCCGTACTCGCAGCAAAGAACCGTCGTAAGCGGCAGCCTCCAAACCCTCAAGGGTATCGACATGCAATTCGTCATGTATGCGCTTTGCCAGACCCGGGCCTATACCCGGCACCGTCTGAAACAGCTGCTCAGGATCAAGGGTGCCGCGAAGCCGTAGGAGTTGCGCCCAGCGACCCGTAGAGACCATCTCCAACAGAGCATTAGCGATACCCTTGCCGATATCAGGCAAGGCAATCAGGCCCTTTATCCCTTCCCGATCGAGAATATCCGACACCTGACACTCCAGGCCGATCAGTGTCACAGCGGCATGGCGGTAGGCCTTCACACGAAATGGATTGGCCCCCTGCTGCTCCAGCAAATCCGCCATCTCCTGAAGCTTCATTGCCAGCTGCGTATTGAGTGGTATCGTCATCGCCGACCTAGCGTTTAACCCGACTATTGTGTGATCTCACGATCACACCTCTCCTAAAGGGTAGTTTAGTGCCTGAGAAACGGGAATGCCTCAGATAGGTCATTTATTATACAATCCTGCCAACTTTAATCCCTGCATCCCCTTCTACACCTCTAATACTGAGTTTTCCCAAGCGGAAGATTGCATGCAGCAACATTTATTAAACAAGGCACACAATGAGCTTAAGCGACTTTAAACAACACATCGGCTTCGGAATTGCCGGTAACTTTGCCCTGCACCTTGAGCAGGCCGGTGAGATGGAAGATTTCAAGGACGTCGAAACTGAAGACGAGAACGGCCCCAAGGGGATGTTTCCGTTCTACCTTCCCGGCATGGAGGGACAGCTGAGTGAATTCCCCCTCTGCAGCAATACAATCATTCTGCCGAAAGAGGAGGCGAATATCCAAGCTGAGCCTGAAGTGGGCCTGATCTGTGATCTGAGTTATGAAGATGGAAAAGTCAGTGCGGTCAAACCCACACATTTTGCCGCCTACAACGACTGCTCCATCCGCAAGACGGGTGCGAAGAAGATCTCCGAGAAGAAGAATTGGGGTGCATCATCCAAGGGTATGAGCAAACAGCTTATCGCCATCGATAGATTTGAAGAGGGTGGTGTGATGGATCACTGGCACATTGCCAGCTTTCTGCGCCGTGAGGGTGATGTTATACGTTACGGTGAGGATGTGGAGCTTACAGGGTATAGCTATTTCTACGGCAAGCTCTGCAACTGGATGAAAAACCAGATCAACACCCAGCAGGACCAAGGACCGCTTGAGCCGCTGCTGGAGTATATCGAAACGTGCAACTACCCCGAGCAGGCAGTTATCAGTATCGGAGCAACTCGTTATACCCCTTTTGGTGAGACCCACTTCCTTAAAGAGGGCGACGAGGTGGTCATCGCTTTGTACGACAGTGAGATCCACTCGAAAGATACAGTCATGACCGATGTCGAAGCAGAAGACTATGGTAAATCTGGTGTCAGTTATCTGGTTAAACGAGTGGTAAGTGGCTAAAAAAGGGGTTTAATCATAGTAAGATAGGGTGGCCACGGACAGTAATCCTGTTATTTGGCCTGGGAGCTGATCGCGAACAAGTTCGCTCCTACAGGTACAATCTAACGCCCTACCAGGATTATTGCGCAGAGCCAGTTGAGGAAATTCAGCAGAACACCGTATCTTTTGCACACTTTTTAGAGGAGTGAGATTCATATGGGACAGAGTGGCTTTGTAATTGGTGGTAATGATGGTGTAGGGATCAGCCAACTTGGCAGCATGAGCAACCGCCACGGCCTGATCGCCGGGGCTACCGGCACCGGAAAGACCGTTACCCTGCAGATTCTTGCTGAAGGTTTTTCGCGTATGGGCGTGCCGGTATTTGCCGCCGACATCAAGGGTGATCTCTCCGGCCTTGCAACCGCCAATAGCGGTAAAGACTTCTCCTCACGCCTTGATGCCATTGGTATCAGCGACTACAGCCCGGCTCCATGTCCTACGCTCTTCTGGGATCTCCTGGGAGACAAAGGCCACCCGGTTCGTACGACTATCTCTGAAATGGGTCCACTGCTGCTGGGCGCACTTTTTGAGCTGAACGAGACCCAGGAGGGAATTCTCTACGCCGCCTTCCGTATTGCCGACGAGCAGGGAATGCTGATGCTCGACCTCAAGGATCTGAAGGCGATGCTCAACTGGATGAGTGACAATGCCAAAGAGCTGCGCAGCGACTATGGCAATATCTCATCCCGGAGTGTCGGTGCCATTCAGCGCCGTCTGCTGGTATTGGAAGAGCAGGGAGGCGACAGCTTCTTTGGTGAACCCGCACTGCAACTCCATGACCTGATGCAGGTCGATTTTTCCGGTAACGGCGTCATCTCCCTTCTCGACTCATCCCGTCTCATTGCTCAATCACCCAGGCTCTATACCGCCTTCCTGTTGTGGATACTCTCTGAACTGTTCGAGCAGTTGCCTGAACAGGGGGACCAAGAGAAACCAAAGATGGTCTTCTTCTTCGACGAGGCCCACCTGCTGTTCGAGCAAGCAAGCAAGCCGCTGCTGGAGAAGATTGAGCAGGTGGTGCGACTGATCCGCTCCAAGGGGGTGGGGATCTACTTTATTACCCAAAACCCAAGCGACATCCCCGATGACGTGCTCGGTCAGTTGGGGCTAAAGGTACAACACGCCCTGCGCGCCTTTACTCCCAAGGACCGCAAGGCGATCAAGGCGGTAGCAGAGAACTTTCGCGCCTCACCGGGCCTTGATATAGAGAGCACCCTGACTGAGCTCGGTATCGGTGAAGCTCTGGTTTCGGTACTCGATCCCAAGGGAACACCGACACCGGTGGCGCGCGCTCTGATACGCCCACCCCAGTCACGCATTGGCCCACTGGAAGCTAGTGAACGGCAACAGCGTATCGACCGCTCCCCTATCGGTGGCCGCTATCAGCAGATGATGGATCGGCAATCCGCCTACGAGATTCTCAAGCAACGAGCCGAACAGCAGGCCGTCACAAAAGCGGCTGAGGCAGAGCGTGCGGCCGAGGAGAAAGCAGAGAAAAAGAGCTCTGGATCGCGCCGCCAGTCGGTGGGAGAGGCGATGATGAAGAGTGTTGCCAGAACCATCGGCAGTCAGATAGCGCGACGGATTGTACGGGGGGTTCTTGGTTCTATCTTCGGTGGCAAGTAATCAAAACATCTCCTGAGGATCAACATCGATCGACCAACGCACCCGGCGTGATAACTTGAGTTTGCTCAGCTGGGGAATCCATTGGGAGAGGAGCTTCTGTAGCACACCCCGTCGACTGGATTGGATCAGCAGGTGTGCGCGAAAACGCCCCGCCCGCCGCTCCATCGGAGCCGGTACAGGCCCCCATAGCTCAATGTCCTGCTGGGCCAACTCCCCTGCCAGCGCCGCCGCCTCATCGAGAAATTCACGGGGAGTGCCCTCTTTGGGACCCTCGGCGCGCAACAGCGCCTGATAACTGAAGGGAGGAAACTGGGTCTCCTTGCGCTCTGCCAAGGCTTCAACGGCAAAGGCACCATAGCCCTCTCTTACCAGAAGCTGCATCAGTGGATGATCTGGATGACGCGTCTGCACCACCACCCTGCCCGGCTTCTCCGCCCGACCGGCCCGCCCAGCCACCTGCACAATCAACTGAGCCATACGCTCAGCCGCTCTGTAATCGGCACTGAACAGCCCCTGATCTACATCGAGAATACCCACCAGGGTGACATCGGGAAAGTGGTGGCCTTTAGCCAACATCTGGGTACCCAGCAGCAGTGAGTGCTTACCCTCTTTGATCTCCTGCAGAAGCTTCTCAAGACTCCCCTTGCGCCGGGTGGTGTCCCGGTCGATACGGACGATGGCCACCTCAGGCAACTGCTGCACCAGCAGCTCCTCCAGTCGTTCGGTACCCTGTCCCAAGGGTCGCAGATCATCACCATTACACTCGGGGCACCGATGCGGCAGGCGCTTTTGTGAGCCGCAGTGGTGGCACCAGAGGATGCCACTCGTTGCATGCAAGGTCATACGGGCATCGCAGCGACGGCACTGGGCCACCCAACCGCAGTCATGACAGGTGAGTACCGGTGCATAACCGCGACGGTTGAGAAACAGCAGCACCTGATTACCTGCCGCCAGCTCCTCTTTCATCATCCGCATCAGTACCGGTGAAACTCCGGCCTGAAGTCTGACCGAGCGAATATCGAGTAGATCAAGGCGGGGTGGCTTCGCCTCACCGGCACGCCGTGTCAGCCGCAGGTGTTGATAGCGCCCACTGCGGGCGTTATGCAGACTCTCAAGAGAGGGAGTGGCCGAACCCAAGACCACCGGACAGTTCGCACGCTGTCCACGGATCACTGCGATATCCCGAGCGGAGTAGCGAAACCCATCCTGCTGTTTGAAGGAGAGATCATGCTCCTCATCGACCAGGATCAGGCCGAGGCGCGGTAGCGGAGTAAACAGGGCGGAGCGGGTTCCCAGTATCACCCGGGCACGACCCAGCCGTGCTTCATGCCAGGCACGTTCACGCTCCCCGGCCGCCAATCCTGAGTGCAACACCACCAGACCACCCCCAATCCTGCGCTCAAAACGGCGCATCAGCTGCGGTGTCAGACCGATCTCAGGCACTAATACCAGCGCCTGCCGCTCCTGTTCAAGGCACACTTTGATCAGGCTGAGATAGACCTCCGTCTTGCCGCTACCGGTAACACCATCAAGCAGATGGACGGCAAATTCGTCACCGGCTTCGACGACAGCATCCACCGCACTGTGCTGCTCACTATGGAGTTGTGGGGCCGCCTCGGTAACCCTTTCAACTACCGCCTCCAGAAGCTCTTCAGATGAAGCCACCCACCCTTTTGACTCCATCCTTGTCAATACACTGCGACACTCCCCCGCTTCACAGGTGATCATCTCCTGGGTCAGCCCTTGGGGCGCATCGGCAAGGAGCACCAGAAGCAGCGCTTGCTTGGGAGCCCTCGCAAGACTATCGGGAGACTGGGCTTGCCCATCAGATGTCAGGCGCCACACCCGGTGAGTCATACCCACCTGCGGCTCTCCTTTGCGCAGTCGGACGGGCAAGGCGTTGGCCACCACTTCACCAATAGGGTGCTGATAGTAGACGGCTACCCACTGCAACAGATCGAGGTCATCTGCAGAAAAGAGCGGTACCTCATCCAACAGCTTGGTGGCCCGTTTTAACCTTTTACGTTCAAATGTCGATTCCGACACCACCGCAAACAGCACACCACAACGATCACCCCGTCCAAAGGGCACCCGCAATCGAACCCCCGGTTTTAGATTGGGGCTATCGCACCCGGCCGGTGGTAGATAATCAAAAAAAGTGTAGAGAGGGGCGGGAACCGCCACCCGTAAAATGGGTTCATCAGGCATCGGAACACTTTACCTGAGTTTGCCCCATTCATTAACTACAAGCTTTCCCGCTACGGCAATTGAAAGTGACGTGACTTTTCCACAGATCCTGTGGATAACTCTGCGCAAAAGCGATAAAAACCGCTTTTAATAGCAGAAAAATAGGCGATTTCCATTAAATTGTAGAAAAAATAGACAGCATATAAATTAATCAATAAATACAATGAATTACAGAGTTTCATGATTTACTAATACTGCATTCAGCGGCAGTAATTACGAATACAATGCAGGCAGATGCAAATTGTGCATAACCAAGCGGGATTATCACTTGTTAAAAGTAGGTGTACTGTTAACTACGCGCCATGCTTAGATTTTTTCAGAACCACTACTTTAGGTAAGTAAATGCCTGTTCCAGATCATCCATCAAATCTTGCGTATCCTCCAGACCGATGTTGAGCCGGACCATGTTCTTTCCGGCGTAGAGGGAGGGATTGCGACGCTTAAATCTACCGACAGTGATCAGGCTCTTAAAGCCCCCCCAGCTGTAGCCGATACCGAACAGCTCAAGAGCGTTAACGAAAGCGGCAATCGTTTCATCCGAATAGTCACTTTTGAAGGTGAATGCAAAAAGGCCGGTTGAGCCGGTGAAGTCCCGCTTCCAGATCTCATGCTGGGGATGCGATGGCAACGCAGGGTGAATAACCGACTCCACCAGATCGATAGACTCCAGCCGACGGGCCATCTCCAGCGCCGATGTCTCATGTCGGCACAGGCGTACACCCAGGGTTTTTATGCCACGCAATGCCCGATAGCAGTCATCCGCCGATGCGTAGATCTCCAGGCATCGGTAGTAATCAGCCAGCACCCCGGCATATTGCTGGTTGGCGGTGACCGTTCCCATCAGCAGATCAGAGTGACCTGAGATGTATTTGGTCACCGAGTGGATAGAGATATCGACACCCAGGGTGAGAGGCTTGAGGTAGAGTGGCGTTGCCCAGGTGTTGTCGATGACGGTGGTAATCCCCCGCTCCCGGGCAATCCGGGTGATCGCCGGTATATCCTGAATCTCAAAGGTGTTGGAACCGGGAGATTCAAGAAAAATCATCCGCGTATTCGGCCTGAGGTAATCTGCGATATCCGCCCCGATAGCGGAAGGTACAAACTCCACCTCAATATTGAACCTTGGGAGTACCTTGCGACAGAAGTGGGCACCGGGACCATAGACGTTATCGCAGACGAGGATATGATCACCACTGTCGGCATAGGCAAAAAAAGTATGGGTGATGGCAGCCAGTCCCGACTGGAACGCCCGGGTAAGCTCACCCCCCTCAAGTCCGGTAATTGCCTCTTCCAGGGCCGTCTGAAGGGGCAGGCGATCCGTGCCATAGGTGGCACCCTCATAGCTGCCGGTGTTGGCAAGATAGAGATCTTCACAGCGCTCGAACAGTACCGTAGACGCGTGGTAGAGCGGTGGATTGATCGTCACCAGCGGTTTACCCGACACTTCGTTGTGGCTGCTGTCGAGATTGATCAGACGTGTGGTCTCTTTCATTGAAGTGATTCGCTCTACCTGGAATGGGCTCAGAGTAAAATTGTAAACCGGCTACCTACAATAATCCTGAAAAAGATCGTGATGGGGAAAAATCTATTTTCAGGGGTGATGGTGTCATACAGAGAGCGTGCGCTCTTGGACAGGCCCTGTGGGAGCCCCGCCCTCGGGGCGATGGAATCTTGCAGAGGCCGTGCGACGTTCATCGTGGCGAGGGCGCCACTCCTACAGAGCCAGTGCACTCCCGGTATTGGATTGTTAGAAACCTACCGCTGCCACGGTATAAACAGTCAACCTTGGCCCCTTGAGCTCTTTGCGCCAGAATAAGCTCAAGCATATAGCAACCTGTACAATAGAGATGACAGACTGGAACAAGATTGCCGTACACATCAGCACCGTCACCGGCAGTGACTTTAAGCCACAAAGGCCCAGCACGGTTGGTGGCGGCTGCATCAACAGCAGTGTACTACTGAGCGATGGCGAGCAGCGCTACTTCGTCAAACTCAACGACCTGCAGATGCTCAATATGTTTGAAGCAGAGCAGGCGGGGCTGGCTGCACTAGCGGCAACCGACACCCTCCGCATCCCTCAGCCCATTTGCAGCGGCACGGCCGGTGGCGACGCCTATCTGGCAATGGAGTACATTCCACTCTCAGGCGGTGGCGACAGTGAGGCTGCGGGCCGACTGCTGGCAAGCCTGCATCAAAATACCCATGAGCAGTTCGGCTGGGAGCGAGACAACATCATTGGCGCCACCCATCAACCAAACACGCTGACCGATGACTGGATCGACTTCTGGCGCAGTCAACGGCTCGGTTTTCAGCTGGAGCTGGCGGCCAAAAACGGCTACCGGGGAGAGCTGCAGCATCGCGGAGAGCTGCTGCTGGAACAGTTTCCGGCACTGATTGACCACCAGCCGGTCGCATCATTGATTCATGGTGATCTATGGGGCGGCAACCTCGCCTATGACAGCAACGGGCAACCGGTGATCTTTGACCCCGCCGTCTACTATGCCGACCGTGAGGCTGAGTTGGCAATGACCGAGCTGTTCGGTGGTTTCAACAACCGTTTCTATGATGCCTACAATGAAGTCTGGCCACTTGATTCCAACTACCGTCAGCGCAAGATACTCTACAATCTCTACCACATCATCAACCACCTCAACCTGTTTGGCGGTAGTTACCAAAGTCAGGCATTGGGGATGATTAATCGTCTATTGGCTGATCTGGGGGGCTAAACAGAAGGGGATGCGGAGGAACTAGGCGCAACAGATAAAGCCAATAGTCCACACAGAGGGTAGTCTGGGTTGAGCTTGCGAAATCCGGGACCATCACTCGCCAAATCAGCCACCGGTAAACTCATCAGCTCGCAGGCAACTCCCACGGGTTACCTGTTTATTATTTTCTCCTTAGGTATAGAAGCTAGCTCAAGTTCCCTGGGTTTCACAAGCTCAATCCAGGCTACTTACTGCATCCCACTTTTCTCATTAACTCAGTGCTGCAGGATCTGGCTCAAAAACAGTTTGGTGCGGTCATTCTGTGGATCGTTGAAGAAGGCGTGGGGTTCGTTCTCCTCAATAATCTCTCCCTCATCCATAAAGATCACCCGGTTGGCCACTGTCTTGGCAAAGCCCATCTCGTGGGTGACGCAGAGCATGGTCATGCCGCTTTCGGCCAGTTCGATCATGGTATCCAATACCTCTTTGATCATTTCTGGATCTAGTGCCGATGTCGGCTCATCAAAGAGCATGATATTGGGATTCATGCAGAGGCTGCGGGCAATCGCTACCCGCTGCTGCTGACCACCTGAGAGTTGCCCCGGATACTTCTTTGCCTGTTCAGGAATCTTCACCTTCTCCAGGTACACCATGGCAGCCTCTTCCGCCTGCTTTCGTGGCATTTTGCGCACCCATATAGGTGCCAGGCTCAGATTCTCCAACACCGTAAGATGGGGAAAGAGGTTAAAGTGCTGAAACACCATGCCTACCTCTTTGCGTACCTGGTCGATATGCTTGATATCGTCAGTCAACTCGGTACCGTCAACGATAATCTGCCCACGCTGATGCTCCTCCAGCCGATTGATGCAGCGAATCATGGTCGACTTACCGGAACCTGAAGGTCCGCAAATAACGATACGCTCGCCTCTGCGGACAGTTAGATTGATATTCTTCAGCACATGGAACTGGCCGTACCATTTGTGCATGTCGTTTATCTCGATCACTACATCATCGGATATGGACATACCGTTGCTTACACTATCGTTTTCAGACATCTATTGTCTCCAAAACTCAAACTCTTTTTAGCGGGCATGGCCCGTGTGCAGTTTACGTTCCAGCGCCTGGCTGTAGCGCGACATGCTGAAACAGAAGACCCAGAAGATCAGCGCGGCGAACACATAGCCCTCGATTGAGAAGCCCAGCCACTTCGGATCGGCAAATGCCGTCTGGATCATCGCCAGCAGATCGAACAGCCCGATAATCAGCACCAGTGTCGTATCCTTGAACAGAGCGATAAAGGTATTGACGATACCGGGGATCACCAGCTTCAACGCCTGGGGTAGAACAATCAGCCCCATACACTTCCAGTAACTCAGGCCCAACGCCTCGGCAGCCTCATATTGGCCTTTGGGAATAGCCGCCAATCCACCGCGCACCACCTCGGCCATATAGGCGGATTGAAACAGAACAATACCGATCATGGCCCGCAGCAGCTTGTCGAAATGGCTCCCTTCGGGGAGAAACAGGGGCAGCATCACCGACGCCATAAACAGCACGGTAATCAATGGCACCCCGCGCCAGAACTCGATAAAGACCACGCTGACCGATTTAACAATCGGCATCTTCGAACGACGACCAAGAGCCAGCACAATGCCGATAGGCAAAGAGGCGACAATACCCACGCCTGACAGAATCAGCGTCAACGTCAACCCACCCCACCTGCTGGTCTCAACCGGCTCAAGACCGAAGCTGCCACCGCTGAAAAGCTGGTAAGCAATAACCGGATAGATAAAGAGGATACCTGCGGCCAGCATCCCCTTATGGTGAAAACGCTCAATGAACAGTGGAATTGCCAGCAGCACCAGCAAACCAAATGCGATATTGATCCGCCAGTACTCTTCAGACGGATAGAAGCCGTACATAAACTGATCAAAGCGCACACTGACAAAGACCCAGCAGGCGCCGCCACTGGTGCAGGCATCACGGCTATCTCCGACCCAGTCAGCCTTGATAAAGGCCCATTCAATCAGGGGGGGCACGGTCAGATAGAGCAGATAGAGGGCCAGCAGAGTAAATCCGCTATTCAGCCAGGAGGAGAAGAGGTTGCTTCTCAGCCAACCGATAACACCCACATTGGCTGCAGGCGGCGACAAGTCAGGATGGGGTGTATGCGTACTCATGACCTATCTCTCCACCAGTTGCTTGCGCTTGTTATACCAGTTCATGAACATTGAGATACTCAGACTGATGGTGAGATAGACCCCCATGGTCATGGCGATAACCTCCACCGCCTGCCCGGTCTGATTCAGCGTGGTACCCGCAAATACAGCCACCAGATCCGGGTAGCCGATTGCGGTTGCCAGGGATGAGTTCTTGGTCAGATTAAGATATTGGCTCGTAAGCTGGGGAATGATCACCCTCAGCGCCTGGGGAATAATCACCATGCGCAGGGTTACACTGGGACGCAGACCCAATGCGTAAGCAGCTTCGGTCTGACCATGGCTCACCGCCAGGATCCCTGAGCGCACGGCTTCGGCGATAAAGGCACCGGTGTAGATACTCAAAGCTATTAACAGTGCCGCCAGCTCGGGAATAATCACCATGCCGCCCTTGAAATTGAAACCTTTGAGTGCAGGCAACTCCCAGGAGAGCGGCATCCCCATAGCAAAATAAGCCAACAAGGGCAGACCGAAAAGAAGTCCCAGAGAGGCATAAACCGTATGGAACTGTTGACCGCTTTCCTCTTGCCGACGGCGGGCCCAGCGCACCATTAGAACGATGGCCACAATCGCTACAGCGAGTGCCGCCGAAACCAGCCAAAAACCCTCCTCGAAAACGGGAGCGGGGAGATAAAAACCACGATTATTCAGAAAAAAGGATTCACCGATGCTCAAGCTCAGCTTTGGTCTCGGCAGCGGCTGCAGCACGGCAAAGTACCAGAACATAATCTGCAGCAGCAACGGAATATTACGGAATGTCTCTACGTAGACTGTTGCGATTCTGGCGATCAGCCAGTTACGGGAGAGTCTCGCCACACCCATCGTAAAACCGATGATTGTCGCCAGAATAATACCCAGCCCGGAGACAAGAAGCGTGTTGAGCAGACCGACAAAAAAGGTACGGCCGTAGGTATAGGTTTCATCAAACGGTATCAGGGACTGAAGGATACCAAATCCCGCCTCCTGTGAAAGAAAACCGAAACCGGTACTGATACCCCGCTGCTCAAGATTGTGCAGGGTATTGGTAAATAGGGTGTAACCGACCAGACAGAGGGCCAGCGTGAGAAGCATCTGAAACAGGACCGAACGAAAGACCGGCCGTCGCCAGAGCGCCGCCTTGGCAGGCGTGGAGTTCAACTGCTGTTCAACCGCCATGGAGTATGACCTTCAGGTCGGAGGATAAGAACAAGCCGCAGAACAGTATCGACTGTTCTGCGGCTCTCTTCATGCGGCTAGGCCGCGTCCATTAGCGGATGGGTGGTGCGTACTGCAGGCCGCCTTTGTTCCAGAGGGCGTTCTGTCCACGAGCGATCTTGAGGGGGCTGCTCATGCCCACATTGCGTTCAAAGGCTTCGGAGTAGTTGCCTACACCCTTGATAATGTTTGCAGCCCAACCATCCGTCAGACCCAAACCCTTGCCCTTGATACCTTCAAGTCCGAGCAGGCGACGAATACCGGGGTCCTTGCTCTCCATCATCTTGCCGACGTTAGCAGAGGTAATGCCCATCTCTTCGGCATTGAGCATGGCAATCAGAGACCAGCGCACGACGTTGAACCACTCGTCATCACCCTGGGCAACCACGGGGCCAAGGGGCTCCTTGGAGATCACCTCGGGCAGCACAATGGCACTGCTTGGATCTTTCAGCTTGATACGCAGCGCGTAGAGTTGAGATTGATCGGAGGTCAATGCATCGCAACGCCCCGCCTCAAAAGCCTTCACGGTTTCATCAGATGAGTCGAAGGTAATAGGGGTGTAGGACATCTTGTTGGCACGGAAGTAGTCGGCAAGATTCAGCTCGGTAGTGGTACCGGCCTGAATGCAGAACGATGCACCGTCCAGTTCCATGGAGCTCTTTACACCAAGATCTTTGGTTACCAGAAAACCCTGGCCATCGTAGTAATTCACACCGGCAAAATTGAGGCCCAGGGAAGAGTCACGAGTCAATGTCCAGGTGGTGTTGCGGGAGAGCATATCGATCTCACCGGACTGCAGGGCGGTAAAACGCTCCTTGGCTGTCAGCGGCGTGTATTTCACTTTGCCTGCATCTCCCAGGGCGGCGGCGGCCACGGCGCGGCAGATATCGACATCCAGCCCTGCCCAGTTACCCTTGTCATCGGCAATGGAAAAGCCGGGCAATCCAGTACTTACACCGCACTGAACGAACCCTTTTTTCTTGACTGAATCGAGGGTGGCACCGGCTTGTACTGTTGTGGAAAAGGCTGTTGCGAGTGCTACAGCTGTTGCGATTGCATAAATCTTTTTCATAGTCTCCATCATCCTTTATCTCTATTTGCAATTATTTATTAAGTCGACAAACACAGCCACTGTTCCCAAAAATCAAAGTGGTGACATGGATGCGACAAACCTATTCACAAATTCTATATCCAACTACAACCCTAATGCTCTGCGGCACCCCATTATCGATTCCATCATGGGAATTTCAGGCTGTACGTACCTCGACTTTAACTCTCCTGTAAGGTGCCATGCAACAACTATATAACCCTGAATCTTGGCGGATTTTCACCCACATGCACCAGATAGGTGCATTCAGAAGAACCCATGCCTCGGACGCTTACTTCAACTTGCGCCCTGGAGCCACTTTCCCCAGCCAAGCACGAACCGTTGAAATCAGCGTATCATCCAGGCCGAGAAAAAAATGATCCGCCCCCTCAATTCGGGTCTGCCGGTAATCACTGTTTTTCGCCCTTGCCGCCGCTGCCGCACGCTCATGGACACTACCGAGTACCGATTGAAGATCCTGACTTCCGTAGATATCAAGCATAGGCAACTGCAGCTTCTGCAGCGCCCCCAGCGTACCGCTCTCTTTCTCCTTTTTGTCTGCACTTAGACCAACGGTCACCAACGCCCTTACCTCCTGTGACTTGCCGGCGGCAAGGTGCTCCAGCGCCATGCGCGCCCCCAGGCTATGGCTGATGATGACAATATTCTCAACTTTCATCTTCTTCAGGTAGTCAACAGCAGCGGCTATGCGCGGTCCCGCCTCAGGAATCAGCTCCCGGTAGGCGCCTGGAGGCGCCTCTGCCGACGCGATGGGCATCTGGATCGAAAAGGTGCGCCAACCATGGTCAAGCAGCCCCGTGCGCATGGGCTGAATCACCTCGGTCCAGTCCGGGTGCGCACCACGGCCATGAATTATGATCGCAGCACCTTTGGCGTAGCTGCTCTCCTCCTTTGCATAGATGGCAAGAAAGTCGGCCCCTCCCGCCTGCAACCTGACAGGCTCCCCATCCAGGATCATCTCTTCGATCTCATTACTTATACGTCGTTCCCGAGCCAAATCGGATGCAGGCAGCAGAGTGGAAAAAAAGACCAGGCAGAGCAACAGCAACAAACGCATACCAACCTCCTGCGAACGGATGAACCGGAGCAACAACCCCTCCATATACCCTATTATCGATCGGGTTGAAGGAGAGCGCCCAGGTGGAACCTCCATAATCAAGTAATCTTATGGCCCCCATAAGTTACTCTTTTCTATAGAGATATTACAAGGATATTGAGTGAAAAAAGCAGCCGCATAGGGTAAAGTGACCACCAATTTCACATTTCTTATATCCAACGCCCGATATTCAGGGCCGGCCAGAGGTATCTATCATGGCAGACTTCAAGATTGCACCCTCCATTCTTTCCGCCGATTTCGCCAAGCTGGGCGAAGAGGTAGACAATGTTCTGGCGGCTGGTGCGGACTACGTACACTTCGATGTCATGGACAATCACTATGTCCCCAACCTCACCATCGGGCCATTGGTCTGCGATGCACTGCGCAGCCACGGCGTTACCGCCGAGATCGACGTCCATATGATGGTCAAGCCGGTAGATCGCATCATCCCCGACTTCGCCAAGGCCGGTGCCAGCTACATCACCTTCCATCCGGAAGGCAGCGAGCACATTGACCGCTCTCTGCAGCTGATCCGTGAGCACGGATGCAAATCGGGTCTGGTGTTCAACCCCTCCACCCCGCTGAGCCATCTCGACTACGTACTGGATAAAGTGGATATGATCCTGATCATGTCGGTCAACCCAGGCTTCGGTGGCCAGAGCTTCATTCCCGCCGCCATGGACAAACTGCGTGCCTGTCGCAAGCTGATCGACGATTCCGGCCTCGACATCCGCCTTGAGATCGACGGCGGTGTCAAAGTAGATAACATCCGCGAAATCGCCGAAGCGGGCGCCGACACCTTCGTCGCAGGCTCAGGTATCTTCGGCAACGCTCAGGACTCAGATCCCAACCACTACAACACCGTCATCCAGCAGATGCGTGATGAGTTGGCTAAGGTGAGTTGATACAGGCCTGATAGCTTTAAGCCGCAAATGGACGCGAATAAACGCAAATAAAAGCCGTTGGCTAATTAATGCAGAATATAGAGCACCTTTAAAGAGACTCGGCCGCTATTCTGTATAACACCAGCATACAAATTTGTGTTTATTCGCGTTAATTTGCGGCCCATATCCTCAAACCACATCTATTGCGCCCCCTCTGCGTACGCGACACCTAAAGTGAACTAAATGAACAAACCAAAACTGATCCTGATTGACCTCGACGGCACCCTAGTGGACAGCGTGCCGGATCTCGCCTTCAGCGTTAACCAGATGATGGAGCAGATCGGCCGTCCCACCTATGCCGAGTCCCATGTACGTAACTGGGTGGGCAACGGCGTGGAGAAACTTGCCAAGCGCGCCCTGATGGATGACCTCGACGCTGAACCCAGCAGTGAAGATTTTAACCAGGGCTACCCCTTCTTTATGGATAGCTATGACAAGCACAATGGTGAGCGCTCAGCGCTCTACCCAGGCGTCCGCGAAGGCATCGACAAGCTGAAGGCCGAGGGCTATATTATCGGCTGCGTCACCAACAAGGCGGCACAGTTCACCATTCCTCTGCTCAAGGCGCTGGGCATCCATGATGATTTCAGCATCATCATCAGCGGCGACACCCTGCCGAAGAAAAAACCCGACCCCATGCCTCTGCTCCACGCCGCCAAGGAACTCAACGCCACCCCGGAAGAGTCGATGATGGTGGGCGACTCCATGCATGATGTTGCCGCCGCCCGTGCAGCGGGCTTCCAGGCAGTGAGCGTGCCCTACGGCTACAACCACGGCATCGACATCCGCGAAGCCAGTCCCGACGCGGTGATCGACAGCTTGGCCGACCTGCCGGAACTGATAGCGGCTCAAGGCTGATAATCCAAGGATCACAGAGAGCGCAGAGGACCACAAAGCACATAGAGTAAAAGCTGTTTTTTGCTCGACGTAATTACTGAAAGGTGAAGTTGAATAGAGGGCAACACTCTGATCAATCAGCATTAAAGGCTCTGTGCTCTCTGTGCTCTCTGTGCTTCTCCGTGCTCTCTGTGATCCCATGCACCTCTCAAACTGGATAGTTCAGTCGATTTCGATTATCGTTAGCGCTTCAATTTTTCGGGTGATTTATGTACCTCACACACCACCACAAGACGTTAAAGACAGGCACGCGATGGCGCTGGTGATGCGCGCGCTGTGAAAAAACCTGTTTAAACCCCTTGTGTGGAGAGGATCATGACTCCTGAACTGTTCGACCAGTTGGCCGCCGAAGGCCACAACCGTATACCCCTGATGTGCGAGGTGCTTGCCGACCTCGATACCCCGCTTAGTGTCTACCTCAAGCTGGCTAATGCCCCCCACTCCTATCTGCTGGAGTCGGTACAGGGCGGCGAGAAGTGGGGCCGTTACTCCATAATCGGCTTACCCTGCCGCACTCTGTTGCGGGTGAATGGTCTTGAAGTGACCATCGAGACTGATGGTGAGGTAGTGGAGAGTCACCAGGTAGAGGACCCTCTCGCCTTTATCGAGCAGTTTCAGCAGCGCTACCGGGTGGCGGAGCATGAAGACCTGCCCCGCTTTACCGGTGGGCTGGTGGGCTACTTCGGTTACGACACCATCCGTTATATCGAGCCCAAGCTGGCCCAGTGCCCCAACCCGGATCTGCTCAACACCCCCGACATCCAGCTACTGGTATCGGATGAGGTGGTGGTATTCGACAATCTGCGTGGTCGCCTCTATGTCATCATTCATGTCGATCCCACCAACGGTGGCAGCTTTGAGTCAGGCCGCAAGCGACTGCAAGCGGTAGTGGAGCAGATGCGCGAGAGCCTGCCAAAACAACCTAAGTGCAAACATCGTGATATTGATGAATCACACTTCGTCTCCGGCTTCACTAAAGAGGGATTCAAACAGGCGGTGGCCCGCACCAAGGAGTACATCCTCGACGGCGACTGTATGCAGACAGTGCTTTCGCAGCGCCTCTCCATTCCGTTTCACGCTGAGCCACTGGACCTCTACCGTGCCCTGCGCGGTCTCAATCCCAGCCCCTATATGTACTTCTACAATATGGGTGACTTCCATATCGTCGGCTCTTCACCGGAGATTCTCACCCGCCTGGAGGATGGCGAGGTAACGGTACGCCCCATCGCCGGTACCCGCCGCCGCGGTGAGACAGTGGAGCAGGATAATGCGCTGGAAGAGGAGCTGCTGGCCGATCCCAAGGAGCTGGCCGAACACCTGATGCTGATTGATCTAGGCCGTAACGATGCCGGCCGGGTGGCCGAGATCGGCACCGTCAAGCTCACAGACAAGATGATCGTTGAGCGTTACTCTCACGTCATGCACATCGTCTCCAACGTCACCGGGAAGTTGAAACAGGGGATGAACGCCATTGATGTACTGCGCGCCACTTTCCCCGCCGGCACCGTCAGCGGCGCTCCGAAAATCCGCGCCATGGAGATCATTGATGAGCTGGAGCCGGTAAAACGCGGCATCTACTCCGGCGCCGTCGGCTACCTCTCCTGGAATGGCAATATGGATACCGCTATCGCCATCCGCACTGCAGTGATCAAGGGTGACACCCTCCATATCCAGGCCGGAGCCGGCATCGTCGCCGACTCTCAGCCACAGATGGAGTGGGAGGAGACGATGAACAAGGGTCGTGCCGTTTTCCGTGCCGTGGCACTGGCTGAGGCCGGCCTTGAAACCAATAGTTGTGAAGGAGCGTAACCATGTTGCTTATGATCGATAACTACGACTCTTTCACCTATAACCTGGTGCAGTACTTCGGTGAGCTGGGTGCCGATGTCCACGTCTACCGTAACGATGAGGTGGGGCTGGAGGCTATTGAGGCACTCAATCCCGAACATATCGTCATCTCCCCCGGCCCCTGCACCCCCAATGAGGCAGGCATCTCGGTAGAGGCGATCAAGCGGTTTGCCGGACGCATACCTATTCTCGGCGTCTGCCTGGGTCACCAGTCAATCGGCCAGGCCTTCGGCGGCAAGATCGTTCATGCCCGGGAGGTGATGCACGGAAAAACCTCTCCCATCTACCATGCCGATACCGGACTCTTCAGTGGCCTCAACAATCCCTATGAAGCTACCCGCTACCATTCACTGGTGGTGGAGAAGGAGAGCCTGCCTGAATGCCTGGAGATGACCGCCTGGACCCAGACGGCGGACGGTGCTGTTGATGAAATCATGGGCATTCGCCACCGGGAACTGGATGTGCAGGGGGTGCAGTACCATCCTGAGTCGATTCTCAGCGAGCATGGACACGACCTGCTGCAGAATTTCCTTGAGGGGAGATGAGGCTTTAGGGACAGAGCACACAAAGTTTTTGTGCGAAATCCGTTAGCCGGAGGTGGAGCGAGCTTATTCGCTCCAGATTGTCTGATGCCCCGCGGTTTTTGTAGGAGCGCTTTCCCGAAGCGCGATGGGAATTCGATCGCGCTTCGGGAAACCACTCCTACCCTAATCTGGATAGTTATGAGTAGTGGGTGGGCGAACCAATTGCCCATAAATCTCAAATAGTTATAATCCATACGTATAGCTCAGCGTTCCTCTGCGTTCCCTGTGACCCAAAAAAACAACCATATAGGTACCACACTATGGAGATGCCACAAGCAATCAACCGCGTACTCGCTCACAAAGACCTGAATGCAGAAGAGATGACCGAGGTGATGCGCACCATCATGACCGGCGATGCCACCCCGGCCCAGATCGGTGGTTTTCTTATCGGCCTGCGCATGAAAGGGGAGAGTGTCACCGAGATTGCTGCGGCCGCCGCAGTGATGAGGGAGCTGGCCAGTGGCGTAAAGATCGGTGACTTGCCTAACACCGTGGATATCGTCGGCACCGGTGGCGACTCCTCCGGCACATTCAATATCTCCACCGCCTCTATGTTCGTAGCCGCTGCCGCCGGCTGTAATGTCGCCAAGCACGGCAACCGCTCGGTCTCCAGCAAGTCAGGCGCCGCCGATGCACTGGAGGCGGCGGGAGTACGCATTGCCCTTTCAGGCGGTGAAGTGGAACAGTGTGTACGTCAGGTGGGTGTCGGCTTCATGTTCGCCCCCGCCCACCACAGCGCCATGAAGCACGCCATCGGCCCACGCAAGGAGATGGGTGCCCGCACCATCTTTAACGTCCTTGGCCCCCTGACCAATCCAGCCGGGGTACCCAACCAGTTACTCGGTGTCTTCAGCGATGAGCTACTCACACCCATGGCCGATGTTTTGCAAAAACTGGGCAGTCGCCATGTCATGGTGGTTCACTCTCGCGATGGCCTTGATGAGATCAGCATCGGTGACAAAACCGAAGTGGCCGAACTCAAGGATGGACAGGTGCGTCGCTTCAGTATTCAGCCTGAGGACTTCGGTTTTAAGCGCACACCTATTTCAGAGATCAAAGTGGCAGATGCACAAGAGAGCCTGGGCGTCATACGCAGTGTACTTGATAACACACCGGGGCCTGCTCGGGATATCGTCCAACTCAATGCCGGCGCCGCCATCTTCACCGCCGGCATCACCAACACCCTGCCCGACGGCATTGCCAAGGCCGGGGAGGTGATCGCCAGCGGTGAGGCACGTAACCGGCTCGACCAGTTGGTCATACTCAGCCAGAGCTTTGAGTGATTTAAATCGTGCAACAAGGAAGGTTGTCACTAAAGGCCACGATCACAATACCTTTTATTGCCCTGATCGCGGCCACGGTCGCAATGGTCGGCTATCTCTCGTTCATCACCGGCAGCGATGCCGTCAATGAGGTGGCCGACGAAGTGCGGCAAAACGCCTACTCACAGGTTCTTCATCACCTCGAAGGCTTTCTTGAGGCTCCGCATCAGGTAAACCGCCTAAACAAAAACTACATCGATATGAGCGGAATGGATCTGGGTGATCCAATTGCTCTGCAGAACTACTTCTGGCAACAGTTGCAAATCTTCGAGACCACCAACTACATCTATTTCGGCAACAACGCGGGCGGAATTTTGCTGGTCGCCCGTCGTGGTGACGGCTCTTATGTCGCACGGCAGACAGACGAGTTTGCTGCCGGAAAATCCACCGTCTACTTGATGACCGACAGTGGCACCAGAAGCGAAGCATTGCAACGCCGCGAAGCCTATGACTCCAGAGAACGCCCCTGGTATAAAAAAGCTACCGCCGACGGCGGGGCGATATGGACGGATATCTACACCTTTTTTCTTGAAGGAACTCTCGGTATTACCGCCGCCCTACCACTGTATAGCAGTGCCGGTGAACTGTCGGGCGTCCTCGCTACCGATATCCTGCTCTCCCGTATCCAGAAGCAGTTAGCTGAGCTTACAAAAGGAGATGTAGGAGAGATCTTTATCTTTGAGCCCTCCGGTCTGCTGGTCGCTTCCTCCAGTGACCTGCGCCCATTTAGGGGTGGAAAGGAGGGCAAAAAGATCACCCGCATTGATGCAGGCGATAGCATTTCACCCCTCATCCGCACCGCCTACCACGAGCTGACCCAGCAGTTTACCTATTTCAAGATGGTAAATCAGGAGCATCACCTGGAGTTCGACTTCGAAGGCCAACGACAATTTCTGCAGCTGAGCCCATTTCGTGATCCACGGGGGATAAACTGGTTGATCGCCATCGCCGTGCCCGAAGCCCCCTTTATGGAGAGGGTTGTCAAAAACACCTACATCACCGTCGGCCTCTGTCTTATCGCCCTCCTCATCGCCGGCATCCTCAGCTTCTATCTGGCACGACGTGTGACTGTTCCTCTCTCCAACCTGAAGCAGGCGGCACTCTCCTTTACCGCCGGCAACTGGGGGCAGCAGATACCGGATGATGGTTCAGAAGAGATCAGCTCTCTCGCCAACTCTTTCAATGTCATGGCACAACAGCTGCAGGGCTCCTTCAGTCGACTGAGAAGCAATAACCGTAAACTTGAAGATACCCAGGCGGCCCTGCGCCAGGTAAACAGCGAACTGACTCAACGGGTGGAAGCCCAGAGCAGCGAACTGGGCGAAAGTGAGGAGCGTTACAAACGACTGGCGGAGGCGACATTTGAGTGTGTCGTTCTCCACACAGGTAGTATTATCCTCGACGTCAACAAAGCTTTTGAAGAGACACTTGGCTACTCGGCCGAAGAGGTCAAAGGCAAGGCTCTACTGGAGTTCGCCCTGCCGGAGCATAGAGGGTTGCTGGAACGGGCGCTCATATCAGAGCAGAGCACTCCATTCCAAGCCGCCATCGCCCACAAGAATGGGGAGAGCGTGATTTTGAAGCTACGCACCACCCGACTTCCCCTTCATGGTGAAGAGGTGAAGGTGACGGTGATGCGGGACACTGATGACCATAAGGGTGACAGAAACAGAAGCGGCACCGCAGATGTAACGGACCCCCTCACGGGCCTCAACAACATGCGCCGCCTCCAGGAGCTTGCAGCGAGTGAGCTCCGCCGGGCACAACGTTTTGACCGACCGTTTATCATCCTACTGCTGGATATTGACAGGCTGCAGGAGATCAATGAGACCTACGGTTATAGTATGGGAGACGAGGCCGCCCACACCGTAGCCAAAATCTGTAGCAGCCAGCTACGGGATATCGATATCATCGGGCGTATTCAGGGAGGTGAGTTTGCCGCTGTTCTCCCCGAAACCGATAGAAATACCGCACTAAAGGTTGCCAAACGACTACGTGATGCCGTCGATGCCACCTCGGTACACTACAAGGGCTACAGCCTTCGCATCACCATTAGTATCGGCCTCACCCTGATGAAACGCTCCGACGAACCCTTCGAGGAGGTTTTTCAGCGTGCCGATCAGGCGCTCTACAGGGCAAAAGAGGGCGGGGGGATATTGGACATTTGAGAAAATGGCTCTGCACAATAATCCAGAGCTCGTTCCTACAGGTACAACTTTTCCCATCAAGATAATTTGACTAGTCTAGTCCGCTGTAACAAATAACGTGCAAGAGTTTTAAAAAAGCTGCCATAAGGAGCACTTGAATAGCCCATGAGCAACAAAAAACCTATCACCGCCTCGGTCTGCAATATCCCATCCGAGCCGGATTACAGCGGCGTCACTATCGTCGAACTATCCCCCCAGCCCCCCCTGGTCGACTATCTTGCAGCCATGGCGCTGGCTGACAGCGAAGCGGACCAGCGGCTGGGTGAATATATGCTGCTCTCCTGGTATGACCGTGATCGTGACTTTGAATCGCCCCAACATACAAGTGAATGTCACGCCAATAGTCCGATTCCCGGCTACATCGACTACGCTCTCTATCGCGATGCAACCCTTAAGGTAGACATAGAACAAGGCCGCTTTGTCTTTTTCTATCTACCGGTCAATTTCTGACCGTAATATCAATAAATGGTTGTGTACAAAACTACTGTTCCACGCAGTATATTCATACGCAGATAGTGAGCAATGTGCCCGCCCTATCGCCCCGAGGGCGGGGCTCCTACACGCACTTATCCAGAAAGGCAGTGCCCCCCTTGTAGGAGCGGCGCCCTCGCCGCGATGAACGCTGCACATTCTCTACCACATGGCATGATGCCGGCTTTATACCATTGCCTGGAATCAACTGCAGTCAGAGCACCATAGGCGTGGAACAGTAAGATAGTACAGAGCCACTTATCAATATAAATAGTGTTATGGACAATAGCCCTGAAACACTATCTTCATAGAAAAAAGTGCATCTGTAGGAGCGAATTTATTCGCGATCAGGCTCCGGGGCATGTTCACCGCAAACAAGTTCGCTCCTACACCCGGTTCCCGGATTATTGTGCACAGCTATTATATAAATAGGCTATCATTGCCGCTCGTAAAATTGGGCTCTCCGCAATGAAATACGCCAATATTCTACAAACCATAGGCAATACTCCGATCGTCCGCCTCAATAAAGTTACCGATATCCTGGCCCGGGAGCTGTGGGTAAAAGTTGAGAGCTTCAATCCTATGGGCTCGGTAAAAGACCGCCCCGCCCTCAATATGATTGAGGCGGCGGAAAAACGGGGCGCGCTGAAACCCGGCGATACCATCATCGAGCCCACCTCCGGCAACACCGGTATCGGTCTGGCGATGGTCGCTTCTGAGAAAGGCTACCCGGCGGTATTTGTCATGGCGGATGACATGAGTGAGGAGCGCAAGGCGATCCTGCGCGCCTTCGGTGCCGAGCTGGTACTGACACCGGCGGAACGCGGTACCAAGGGAGCCATCGAAGAGGCGCAGAAACTGGCTGCCGACAAAGGGTGGTTTTTTGTCGGCCAGCACTTCAATCCAGACAATCCTGCAGCCCACAAGAGCACCGCTGAGGAGATCTGGAATGACTTCGGCATGGCGCTGGATGCCATTGTCTGCACCACCGGCACCGGTGGTACCATTTCGGGTGTTGGCCACTATATGCACGAACACAATCCCGACCTGCAGATAATCGCCACCGAGCCTGCAGACTCACCTATGCTCTCCCGGGGGATTGCCTGCAAACACAAGATAATGGGAACCGCACCCGGCTTTATACCGGAGATTCTGGATAGGTCAATCTACAAAGAGATTATCAGTATCACCACCGAAGAGGCTTACGAGGCGACCCGTCATCTGGCACGCAAAGAGGGGATATTTGCCGGTATCTCCTCCGGCGCCGCAGTGGCCGGAATGATCAAAGCCGCCCGCACCGAAGCCTTCAGAGACAAAGTACTACTGGCTATTCTGCCCGACACCGGTGAGCGCTACCTGAGTACAGACGTCTGGAGCTAGACATTATGGATTGACCTTCTGAGAGGCATCAACCAGTGCTTCGGGGGTATCCTTGAGCTCCAGGCGACAGATACCGAAGACATCCCCCAGCAGAGTAAGAAACAGCTCACGATCATCCTCCAGCGGCTCCTTCTCAAAACACTCCCGGTAGGTGTTTATAATCATGCCGACCAGATGCTGCTCCCTTTTACCCACTCCCCGACCATGGGGAGCGGCCGCCTTGGTTTGACACACCGCCGATACCCGCTCGATCTCATCCTGCAAGGCGTTGAGGTAACGACCATTGTACTGACGTGCAAAATCGTCAGCGGCAGAGAGCTGCTGAGAGAGCTTTGAAAAGCTGTTTTCTGGCAACTGCTGAAGCATTCCTGAGAGAGCATCGGCTGCCGCAGAGATCTTTTCCAGAGTATCATCACTATCGTCTGCCATCGGCTCCTGCCTCTCACGCCGATGCTGCTTGTCATACTCGGTCAGTTCATAATCAAGAGCGATAATAAAAATGCGTCGGCTCTTCTCATCGCCGATAGCAAGTTGGCCAACAGAGACCTCGAGAGCCGATTTCTGCTCTTCACTGAGAAAATGTGGCTTCATAAAGTGAGTCATATAGTATCTCCCCTTCTCTCTCTTCCACCCTGCTGTCGCATTAGCCGCCGACTCTCACCGCCGGCGCTTTATCAAGCTTATACTTCTCCGACATGGTCATATCAACAGCATACATTGAGCCGCTGTACTCCACCACATGGTTTATGCCCAGCTTGGCGCCAAGCCGTACCGCCAACTCCCGCTCCTTGGTGGTAATTTGCCGCATCTTCCGGCTGAAATCGACCGCTGTCAGCATCCGTATAATAGTTTGATATCTCCATCTTCCTACATTATCCACACTCGCGAATTGAGTATGGCATTCACATTTGTATTTGCCACCCACCTCCTATCTCCAGCAGATAAATTGGTAGTTTATTAGAAAAGCGTAATTTGCTAAAATAGTCCGTTTTTTCATGCCGCACAGCCTGCGGGCACGAGGTGGACGATGCTTTTCGATTTCAGATGTACCGATCAGGGATGCCCTAAGGACGATGTCCTTTCCGGCCTTACCGTCGCCCTTGCCCTTGTGCCTGAAGCGGTCGCCTTCGCCTTCGTCGCCGGTGTGGAGCCACTGGTCGGTCTCTATGCCGCTTTTCTTGTCGGACTGATTACTGCGGTAATTGGCGGCCGTCCCGGTATGATCTCCGGTGCTACCGGCGCCCTTGCTGTGGTCATGGTAGCTTTGGTTGCACAACACGGCGTCGAGTATCTCTTTGCCACCGTGGTGTTGATGGGACTGCTCCAAATTTTGGTGGGTGTTCTACGGCTGGGTAAATTCATCCGCATGGTACCCCACCCGGTGATGCTTGGGTTCGTCAACGGCTTGGCCATCGTCATCTTCCTCGCCCAGCTCAACACATTCCAGATCAAGGATGCCGCAGGTGAGATGCAGTGGCTCCAGGGCATGCCCCTGTGGCTGATGCTTGGGCTGGTAGCGCTGACCATGGCGATCATCCACTTTTTGCCAAAACTGACCAAAGTGGTTCCCTCATCACTTGCCGCCATTATCGTGGTTACCCTGCTGGTAATCGGCTTCGGTATGGAGAGCCGGACGGTAGGCGACCTCGCCTCCATTGCCGGCGGCTTCCCCAGCTTCCATATCCCCATGGTACCGATCAACCTGGAGACATTGAGCATCATCTTCCCCTACGCGGTGATCCTGGCGGCCATCGGTCTGATCGAGTCACTGCTAACCCTCAGCCTGATCGATGAGATTACCGAGACCCGTGGTCGCGGCAACAAAGAGTGTGTCGGCCAGGGCGTTGCCAATACCGTTACAGGCTTCTTCGGAGGCATGGGTGGTTGCGCCATGATCGGCCAGAGCATGATCAATGTGAACTCCGGCGGGCGCGGCCGCCTCTCCGGTATCTCCGCCGCCCTCTTCTTGCTGATATTTATCCTCTTTGCTTCCGGTCTAATCGAGATAATCCCCCTGGCCGCCCTTACCGGGGTGATGTTCATGGTGGTGATCGGCACCTTTGAGTGGTCGAGCCTCAGAATCATGGGTAAGATCCCCCGCGCAGACGCCTTTGTACTGGTACTGGTCTCTGCCGTCACTGTCGCCACCGACCTGGCAATTGCAGTGGTGGTGGGCATTATCGTCTCGGCACTGGTATTCGCCTGGGAGCACGCCAAGCACATCAACGTGGTGACCTACCCGGGCAAGATGGATGAGTCCAAGGTCTACGAACTCCACGGCCCGCTCTTCTTCGCCTCGGTGAATAACTTCCAGGATCTCTTCACCCCCAGAGAGGACCCCGATGATGTGGTAGTGGAGTTCCAACACTCCCAGGTGATGGATCACTCCGCAATCGAGGCGATCGATACCCTGGCCGAGCGCTACATGAATGCCGGCAAACGCCTGCACCTGCGCCATCTGAGCGCTGAGTGCCGCCAGCTATTGCGTAAAGCGGGGAACCTGGTCGAAGTAAACGTGATAGAAGACCCCACTTACCATGTGGCCGATGATCAGTTGGCTTGAGGTATTTTTATCTGCTATTAATCTGTCAGACGCATCGTAACCAATGCCTCACATATTAGCGGCAACGCCTGTGACTTGATGGAAATCATCAGTCGTACAGAAATCGATAGCACTTTCTCGCATCATAGTTCACTCTTTTGGCCTACAATGTGTTGATATATCATTGGGTGTAATAAAATTTACATCCCGTTCAGTAGAATGATCTAAGTATTTTTGATGCGGCGACAAACGCCGAACCTATATCAGTGAAGCCGGTTATCCGAGGAGAATGAAATGGCTGAAAAAAAGAGCAAGGTAATCAAGCAACAAAAAAAGCAGATTAAAAAGCTAAAAGCGCGCAACAATGAGTTGAAAAAGGATATCAAACGCTTGCAAGATGCTGCACACGCAGGCCAGAAATTTAGCGAAAGTGAAGTCGAGATAGCCGAAGAGACGACAGAGGATGCCGGGGAAATTGAAGAGATAATGGAAAAAGCAGGTGAATAGTACGGTTCAATCGCCATACTCGACATAATTAGCCACCAAGGCCGGCGATAGCCGGCCTTGGTGCAACTCAGGTTCCACACCTTCGGGGTCACTAAGACCCAATCAGGTATATTTGTACATCTCTTTCACTGTACCCACGACTTTGGGATCCGGTGGTACAGCAACCTTCTTGTTCTTCCCTTCATACGGCAAGCTGTTCAGGACGTGGCGCATGCAATTGATGCGTGCTCGCTTTTTACAATCGGAACGGATAACGGTCCAAGGCGCCCACTCGACGCTGGTCTTGTCGAACATCATGTTTTTCGCCTTGGTGAAGTCATCCCAACGCTGCAATCCATCCTGATCGACCGGGCTCAGTTTCCACTGCTTAAGAGTGTCTGTCTCTCGGGATTTGAAACGGCGGAACTGCTCTTCCCTGCTGACAGAGAACCAGAACTTGAACACTCGAACGCCGTCATCGACCAACATTTTCTCAAATATTGGGGCCTGCTTCAGAAACCGCTTATGCTGCTCAGGTGTACAAAAGCCCATCACTGGCTCCACCACACCACGGTTGTACCAGGAGCGATCATACAGGGCCATTTCCCCCTTTGAAGGGAGGGTGCTGATATAGCGCTGGAAGTACCACTGGCCCTGTTCCCTGGCGCTGGGTACCGTCAAAGCAATCACGTGGGCCTGTCTCGGGTTCATGTGTTCCATGAAACGTTTGATAGTTCCACCCTTCCCTCCGGCGTCTCTCCCCTCGAAAATCATTACTACACGTTCACCGGTATCCCTTACCCATTTCTGCAATTTCAACAACTCTACCTGCAGAGCCGCCTTATCCTGTTCATACTCGTCACGGTCTGCCTTCGTTTTATAGGGATACTGAGGACCGATCAGACGTCTTCGCTTCGAGGTGCACACCTTTTCAACGATATGCTTCGGAACTCCTTTATCCAGATTCGTTTTTCCAAAGGTTCTTTTTGCCATGATTCCCCCCTTTAGGGTCTGGTGACTTTATTGTTGCCCCGGATAATACCATGATATTGCCAATTGATTGACATCAACGCTTTCTTTCTGTCAAGGATATATGACCTCGCTTAATCTCTTATACGGCTGAGCGTCAGCCCATGGCCGACGCACCAACCCGAAATCACTGCGCTGATGACCACTGCACAGCCATCCAAACTGGTGCCGTTTGTGAGCAGCTCACGGCAGGATATGCCCAGGGGCCTGACGTTTCGGCTAGAAAACTACCTCAATTTTATCGATTGGGCGGATCGTTACATGTAGGCGATTATTCACCAGCTGGCACTCCGACTTCCAGCCCAAAATATTTGATGTCTGTACTTGAGGCAGATAAAACTATGTCCGGAGATCGGTAATTCGTGAATAAGGCGGATCAAAAGCTCATCGCCTAAGCATAACTGCCGTAAATAAACGCTTTGCCTAGTGGGCCATGCGGGAAGTTCGATAACTCACAGAGCCTCGCAGCAAGTTTAGAAATTGAAAGGCAACTTTTCAATAATTTCAAACAATTGAGCGCCTATGTTCAACTATTTTTGCGATGAGTTGTGAAACCCAAATCCGTCACAATTTGGACATTCACCGCTATCTCCGGCCGAGGTTATGCCGGTTCCGTTGCAGTAAGGACAATCACCAACCGCCCCAACACCCTGGCAGTCCGGGCAGTCGACGTTTTGCTCGCCTTGTATCGCGCCTGTACCTTCGCATCGTGTACAGTTGCCGATTCGGCCATGGCCCCGGCATCGGTCGCAATCAATCGTGGATTCAAACTTTCCTCCACCAAAGAATCTGGTGATTTCTCCCAGTCCGCCACACTCAGTGCAACTCTCAGAGAACTTTTCAAGTCTTGTAGATTGCTTTTGGTTCATTTACGTCAGCTCGCTGGTTTGTTAAAGAGCCTCTGATTAAGTCTGGTTAGATTTAGGCTGAGATAAAATTGGAGCGATTTTAGCCAGCGTAAAGCAATCATGACTTGATCAGAGTCTCCTTGAAGAGGTAGGGCCGCTATTTCCCTTCGAATGTTGCCGATTTTCAGCATTGAATAAACTATAGGGATCACATTGATTGAGTAGAATTCTACTAACCGCTATTACCCCTGCCCCGTGTGATCATAGCGCACCTCCACTATGTAATAACGCTTATCGCCCTCAGGGGCGCGCACCACCACCTCGTCGTCAATGCTGCGCTTCATCAGGGCTCGGGCCATGGGCGAATCCATACTGATCCAACCCTTGTCGGGATCAAACTCGTCGGGGCCGACGATACGGTAGACAGCCTCATCACCCGACTCATCCTCCAGGGTGACCCAGGCGGCAAAAAAGACCGCATTGGCATCTGAGGGCGGTTGGTCAACCACTTTCAGGCCAGGCAACCGCTTCTGCAGGTAGCGCACCCGCCGGTCGATCTCGCGAAGCTCTTTCTTGCGGTAGATATATTCTGCGTTTTCCGAGCGATCACCTTCGGCTGCCGCCGCCGCCAGGGCTTTGGTGACATCCCGCCGCCGAACCCACAACGCCTTGGATTCAGCATGCAGAGCATCGTAGCCCTGCCGCGTGATATAAGGTGAACTCTTTGGTTGTGGTGGACGGTAGCGACCCATGAGATATAACTGACGGCAACAGAAAAGTGTAAAATACCCGGCGAAACCGAAAATCGCCAGAGAAAAGAGTATGAGCGACACCCCTGATATCCTGAAAAAGATCGTCAACCGCAAGCTTGAGGAGATCACCGAACGTATTGCACGGCTGCCGTTATCACAATTAACCGGCCGGTTGGAGGGTGCATCTCCCTGCCGCGGCTTTGCCGATGCCATTGACGCAAAAGTCATCGAAGGTAAGGCCGGCGTGATAGCGGAGATCAAAAAGGCCTCACCCAGCAAGGGGGTAATTCGGGAGAATTTCAATCCGGCGGCTATCGCCGAGAGCTATCAAAAGGGGGGGGCGGCCTGCCTCTCCGTGCTGACCGACATCGACTTCTTTCAGGGTGGTGATGATTACCTGAAGCGGGCACGTGCAGCCTGCGAGCTACCGGTGATCCGCAAGGATTTTATCATCGATCCATATCAGGTTTACGAAGCACGAACCCTCGGCGCTGACTGCATACTATTGATCGTCGCCTGTCTGGATGATGCCAGGTTACGTGAACTGAACGACCTCGCCCATCAGCTTGGTATGGATGTGTTGATCGAGGTGCATGACCGGCAGGAGATGGAGCGGGCACTAGAGGTGAATAATCGCCTGATTGGTGTCAACAACCGTGACCTGCGCACCTTTGAGATGAACCTCAACACCACTATCGAACTAATGGAGATGGTGCCGGATGAGCGCATTCTGGTGACCGAGAGCGGTATCCATACTCGTGATGATGTGGCCCTGATGCGCGCTAATCACATCAATGCCTTCCTGGTGGGAGAGGCGTTTATGCGCGCCGACGAGCCTGGAGATAAGCTGTCACAGCTGTTTGGATTCTAGGTTCCAAGCAAGTTCCGGAGCAGGTCGAATTATGCCCGGAACTTGCCCAGAGGCACCTTTAGCGTTTCAACGCTGCAACGGCGGCAGTAAAGCCACTGAGTGAGGTGGTGAATTTTGTCCCTTTGCCCTGCAAAGAGGCAAAGGTGATGTTCAGTTTGCTGCCCTTCTTTAGGGCCGCAAGCATCTTCTCCTCCAGAGGGAAGCCCGCACGGCAACCGTTATTCAGGCAGACGCTATAGGGGACGCCAACAGCCTCACCCTCATCCACTTGAACACGGATTCCGGGCACCAGCGCCACCCCCATCGGCAGGGTAACAACCATCGCCGCCTTATCCAGATTTTCCGGGTAATGAATATTGATATTCATAATCACCTGGCCGGTATCCTTCACCGTGATGTTCTGAAAGATATAGCAGATCTCCTGGTCCAGCCCCTTAGGGGTTTCACACAGTTTGCTCCAATCCTTATACTTTTCCGGTACAAGCTGCTTTTGAGCCGGCGGTTCCTGGGATGCCGTCTCCTGAGCCACAGCCACCCCGGATAAAACGGCAAAGAGTGCCGAAAAAAACAGTACCGAAATTTTAACGCGGGTAGAAACCATCAAGGCTCTCCTTAAATTCTATCTATCTGTAAAAGGGCCATCCTTAGGGTAAAAAAGCAGCCACTCCCTCTTCGGAAGCTCTGAGTAAGTCTGGCCGATTGCCTTGTTCAGAGGTTCCCTTGGGAGCCTCTGGTTAAGTCTGGTTAGATTTAGGCTGAGATAAAATTGTTCCAATCTGTTTCGAAGTGAGCGGCAATAGCCATTCTATTGCTACAATCTTCGGAACGAATTGGGGCGATTTTAGCCAGCGTAAAGCAATCATGGCTTGATCAGAGTCTCCCTTGGTGAATCCCTGTACAATAGACTATTAAACTGGACAATTCATCTACCATAAGGCGATGCCTCTCACAGCGGCGATAATCAGCTGCTCTGTATCATTACCCAGTGAGACCGGTTGTTGCGATAATCGTTCGACAAAGAATATAACCTAGGGCTAAGCAGCGTCCCTAGTAACTCATCACCAAAGGGGGCAATATGTCAAAAGAGGGACAGTTCACAATTGAAATGGAACAGCTGGAGGGCTACCAGTTCAAAGTCACCTTTGACCTGGATGGCGTGGATGACCTTATCGTAGATGAGCCGTCACCCTTGGGCATCGACAGTGGTCCAAACCCTTCACGAATGCTGACAGTGGCCGCCGCCAACTGCCTCAGTGCAAGCCTGCTCTTCTGTGTCACAAAAAATGAGCCCCCTGCGGGCAGTATAAAAACCAGCGCCACCTGTACCATTGGCCGCAACGACAAGGGCAGAATGCGCATCTCGCGTATGGATGTGCAACTCTCTGTCAACGGGGAGCTGGAACAAGCGGTGCGGATGAAACGCTGTCTCGATCTGTTTGAGGATTTCTGCGTGGTCACCGCCAGCCTGAGAGAGGGATTCGATATCGGCGTCGAAGTGATCAGCGAGAACGGCGAGACACTCCATCAGGCCGATGGCTGATACCGACAACCTGCAGAACAGACCATGAGCAAAAAACATAATCTGCAGAGCATCCGTAATATCGGCATCGCCGCTCATATTGATGCCGGCAAGACCACCCTAACGGAACGGATACTTTTCTACACCGGCGCCCTCTATAAGATTGGAGAGGTTCACGACGGTGCGGCCCATATGGACTATATGGCAGAAGAGCAGAATCATGGCATCACTATCACCTCCGCCGTCACCAAGGCGAGCTGGAACGACTACCTGATACAGATCGTCGATACTCCGGGCCATGTTGACTTCACCATCGAAGTCGAGCGAAGCATGCGCGTGCTTGACGGCTGCGTTATCGTTCTCGATGGTGTCCGTGGTGTTGAACCACAGACCGAGACAGTGTGGCGGCAACGCTCCCACTTCAACCTGCCGGCACTCTTTTTCATCAACAAGATGGACCGCCCCGGCGCCGATTTCGACAAGTCGATGGAGAGCATCCAAAAACGCCTGCAGACAGTACCGGCACCGGTCACGGTGCCTCTGCCGGAACAGAAGGCGGTGGTTCATCTGATCGACCGGACCCTAATCCGCTTTTCCGGTGAGCATGGCGAAGTTGTCGAAACCACCCCCTGTGATGATGCCACCTGGAACAGCCTGGCGACCCAGCGGGAGAACCTGCTGCTGGCTATAGCAGAAACCGATGATGAACTGGCGGATCATGTACTTGCCGGTGAAGAGCCTCCGGCGGATGTCATCTGGCGGGCACTGCGTGACGGCACCCTCAGCGGTGCCCTCTGTCCCTGTTTTGGCGGCTCGGCCCTGCACAATCTTGGAGTGCAACCACTGCTCGACAGCATCCCATGCCTGCTGCCCTCCCCCCTGGAGCGCCCAGCTGCTATCGGCTATAAACAAGAGGGTGAACAGGAGTCAGTTGTCATGGAGGATAACGCCCCCCTGGCCGCCCTCGCCTTCAAAGTGCAGATGTGGGAGGGGCGGCGTCATGTCTTCGCCCGCATCTATCGGGGTGTGCTGAAACCGGGTGACACTGTCGGCTACCGGCAACACGACGGCACTGAGATGCAGGAGAGTGTCGCCCGCATCTTCGATGTTGACGCTTCACACAAAAAACGTCTGAATATTGCTCATGCCGGTGATATTGTCCTGCTGGGCGGGCTACGTCATGCCGCCACCGGCGACACCCTCTGTGATCCGAGCCATCCCATCTTGCTGGAGCGCATCGAGACCCGGGAGCCAGTACTCAGCCTCGCTATCGAGCCTGCCTTCTCTGATCAAGAGGAGAAGTTTCTCGATGTCCTCGGCAAATTGCAGGAGGAGGATCCGACACTCCGCTTTATTGAAGACCCGGACACCGGACAGCGACTGCTCAGCGGTATGGGCGAGTTGCACCTGCAGATCATCATTGAGCGTCTTGAGCGAGAGTACCACCTGGAGGTGAAGAGTGGCCGCCCTGCAGTGGCCCTACGAGAGACCATTACCAAGAGCGCTGCAAACAACCTCCTCTTTCACCCCCAAATCCTTGGTGCCGGCAAAGCCCCGGAGCTAAAAACAAGGGTGGTGGTGCGTGTTGTGCCACTGCAACGGGCAGATGGAATAGAGACCCGAGTCGAGCCAAAGGTTCTACCTCCGGGCAGTCAGCTTAGCCAGATACAGATTGAGGCGCTGCAAGAGGGGCTGGAGCACGCTCTCGGTGGAGGTCCACTTGAAGGAGCGCAACTGCAGGACCTGCAGGTCAACATCGAAGAGGTTGAGCTGTTTGGCGCCGCCTCCACTCCCGAGGCGCTCAGTGCCGCAGCCGCCCGCGCCCTTGACCGGGCAATCAAGGCGGCCTCTCCCGCCCTGCTACAACCGATTATGCAGGTGGAAGTGGTGGTCCCGGAGGAGAACCTCGGTGCCGTACTTGGTGACCTGCAATCACATCATGCCGTAATTCAGGATACCCAACGCACCATCGACAGCGGTATCATCCGCTGCCAGGCGGCACTGGCATCACTGCTTGGCTACAGCACCGAACTGCGCAGCATGACCCAGGGGCGAGGCGTATTCAGCACCCAGTTTGAGCGCTTTGATATTGCCTGAGAACAGTAGTTGGCAGGGATACTGTTTCTTTCCAAAGCTCACGGTCAAGTAGTTTTCGACGCACAAGCGGGGGGGGGGTGAAACGGCAGTTGATCAGTTAAGCCACAGTTCTTTAGGAGTTTCAACAGATTCACCTTCGGGAACTTCCGGAAGGCCTTCCTCTGGTTCGAGAACGGTATTATCTATTGATGGGTGTCCCAGTCTTTGTCCCGTCACCCTCTACTGCAGCAGTTGCATTTGTGAGCCATCAGGATTTTCGCTTTGACGGCACTGGAGCCGCACAGAACATACCGTTATCCACCCACTCTCTCTCGTTGCGCAGACTGTGGATCAGTGAAATAGGGTGACATACCCCCTCCAATTGACTCAGCCCTTTCGTAAATGCGTAGCTTCTATCTTGATGGCTCTTTATACGTTCTCTATGATTAAGTCAAAACCAATCAACAGGAACGACAAGGATGTCTGCTTGCGCTGCTCAGCGTTACCCAAAGCCAACCCCGAAAGCCTGCGTATACCAGCGCCGAAGACCAGAGTGCACGGCAACCTACCAGGCGGTGCAGCACCACCTGGAGACATGGCTGAGCAATACACGAGAGTCCAACCCGGATTATGATCCCATCCCCCAGCATGTAGAGCGGGACCTGCGAAAGTTTCTGGAGTGCGGGATACTTGCGTATGGTTGCGCTAGGGCCCGTTGCGACGAGTGCGGCGAAGATTTTCTGATCGCCTATTCGTGCAAAGGAAGAGGTATCTGCCCCTCCTGTAACACCAAACGCATGGTGGAAACTGCCGCCCATTTGGTCGACCATCTTTACCCGCAAGTGCCGGTAAGGCAGTGGGTGATCACCCTGCCGAAGCGGTTTCTGGGCTTCTACGCTATATTTTTACCCACTAATTTTCCTGAAGAGCCATAGTTATTTAGTCCAGGCGTTTGCAAATACCCCACTGTTCTGCATGAATGTTTCCTTGGTCATTGAAGAATGCCAGCATGTCTTTCGCGTTACCTTCAAGAATCCAGCGATCTGGAGTTTTCCCTAATTTAACCCTGCGTTTTTTCCCCAGGCTTATCACACTCTCCGGGTTAACTTGCATAATATCCAAGCCGTACTCTTGGTCTTCAAGGAGAAAGTAAATGTTGGCGTTAGTTTTCTCTCCCATATAGTGCATTGGGCTTTCGAGAAGATAACGTCCTTGTCCCAAGAACTTAAAGCGGATGTTAATAGGCTTTTGTTTTTGTTCGTCCACCTCATCATTGATTAGTTCGTACAGATGGCCTGTTTCTTTGGTCGACGCCGTGGATTTGGTGATTCTGAATATTTGTCCGAACTTTTGATCTTTTAGGTCGTTAACGGTTCCGCAACGTAAAGGGGTGAACGGGACCTTATCGCTGTTTTTTGCATTTAGGATGCTCGTTTCGGAAACATAGCAACCTGATAAAGGCAGGCAGAGGAGGATGAAAAAAGCATATATTAACCATAAGGAGTTGGCTTTCGTTAAAAGGATGTGTGTTGATATCATGAATGTCGGCATGGCTATTCCAATATTGGGGAAGTATTCTTTGTATAGTATGAGCCAGCAGCTTTCTCGCTCTGTGTTTCATAGCGATATTTGATAACACTCTGTTTAGCAAAAAAGCATCATGCTTCTGTTTTTCTGGTACTGTCAAGTTGGCGACCGAGAATCGAGGCGTGGTAACCTTATGCCATGAAAAAGACCCTATCAATCTATTATGGTTTTCGCCACCCAGGCGAGATCATCAGCCACGCGGTGTGGTTGTACCACCGCTTTACCCTAAGCTTCCGGAATGTGGAAGAAATCCTGTTGAGTCGGGGAGTCGACGTCACCTACGAGTCCGTCCGCCAATGGTGTCTTCGTTTTGGCTATGAGTATGCCAAACGGATCAAGGCCAGAGAGGGTAGGCCGGGTGACACTTGGTACCTTGATGAGGTTTTTATTCTGATCAAGGGCAAGCAGCACTACTTGTGGCGGGCTGTGGACCAGGATGGCAACGTCTTGGACATCCTGGTACAGAGGCGCTCAGTGCCGCAGCCGCCCGCGCCCTTGACCGGGCAATCAAGGCGGCCTCTCCCGCCCTGCTACAACCGATTATGCAGGTGGAAGTGGTGGTCCCGGAGGAGAACCTCGGTGCCGTACTTGGTGACCTGCAGTCACGTCATGCCGTAATTCAGGATACCCAACGCACCATCGACAGCGGTATCATCCGCTGCCAGGCGGCGCTGGCATCACTGCTTGGCTACAGCACCGAACTGCGCAGCATGACTCAGGGGCGAGGCGTATTCAGCACCCAGTTTGAGCGCTTTGATATTGCCTGAGAACAGTAGTTGGCGGTTTCTTTTCAAAGCTCACGGTCAGGCAGTTTCCGACGAACGGCACTGATAACTGATAAGAGCAAGCATCGAAAACACCCTGCGCACCATAGGCGTGGATGATGTGAAGGGGATACTCTCTGAACAGGGAAAAATTCAGGTGGACTGTGGGTTCTGCAACAAGCAGTACCTTTTCGATCCAGTGGATGTTGAGCAGCTGTTTGCTCAAGCCTAGCCTCCGGCCAATTCACCCACCACACCTCAATAGAGGTTGAGCTATGGAAGGGTAACTACTGCTCTCCTATTAGCTATCATCCCGCGCACAAGCGGGGGGGGGTGGAGAGGCGGTTGATTACCGTGAAGTATAAAAGGAGATGCCTCCATGATTAAACCGTTTGCCGAATCCTGTGAACAGAATCAGGAGCCCATACTCTCGGTGATCAAGCCCCTGTTTGCACATTGCAACGCTATTCTTGAGATCGGCAGTGGTACAGGACAGCATGCCGTCCACTTCGCAGCTGCCTTGCCGCACCTTACCTGGCAGACAAGCGAGCAAGTGGAAAATCACGCGGGAATAGAGCTGTGGCTGGATGAGGCTCGGCTATCAAATCTCTACCCGCCACTGACCCTGGACGTAAAGCAACCCAAGTGGCCAAGTTTGTCTGTCGATGCGGTCTTTTCCGCCAACACTCTGCATATCATGGACTGGAATGGAGTAGAAGCGACCTTCAAGGGAGTGGGGCAACTCCTGGAGAAAGGGGGCTTGCTGGTCGTTTATGGCCCATTCAACTACAACAACAGCTACACCAGCAAGAGTAATGAGCAGTTTGATGGCTGGCTGAAGTCACGCAATCCCCAAAGTGGTATCCGCAACTTCGAGGACCTTGACCAGTTAGCAAAGAGTGCGCGAATGGAGCTTCAGCAAGATTCCGAGATGCCGGCCAATAACCGTATTCTCTGTTGGCGTCGTTGCTAGCTGTTTCTAATGGTGAGACAGCCTTTTTCCAAAATTCAGGGGCTCTTTGACTCACTGATCGACTGGTTGGCCGATCTCTTCACCAACAACGATGATCTGCTTGGGCAGCATGTGCGCATGGCCAACATCCACTCCTATACAGGAAACTGGTGTAGTAGTGGCACCAAACGGCCCAGCCCTTGGGAGTGGGTCTATGCCGGTGAGGGTGGGCGCTGGAGAACGCGTATGCACCGGCTGCTGGAGCAGAGCAACCAAGCGGAGAGCTAATCATCCTAGAATCCTCAGTTGGCCGCTTCATTCTACGAGCAACACATTGATTTTAATTGCATTGACTGCGATCGCCTATTTCACTCTCAGGGTGAATCATGCTGCAGGGCGGATAGCACACTTGCGGTGGCGCATTACGGCGTTACAACTCCTTGGAATAGAACAACTATTCCTCGTCGTTGTGCCTTGTACTGCACCACCGCAAGTGCACTCTCCACCCTGCCCAACTGAGGATTCTAGGATCATTCAGCAAGTTGCGTTTATCAGCGTTTATCTATAACCGACATTTCCCCCTGTTTTTCCTCTATTGGCTGAGTATTATTGGTAATCAAGAACCTCACAGTAAACAAGGAGCACCTCCATGACCCTGATCCGCACCCTTGCACTACTTCTGCTCTCTCTCTCCGCGGCCGTCAGTGGCGAAGAGGCAGCCCTCACTTACGACCGCGTCACCCTCTCAGCCACTGCCGGAGAAGAGGTGGAGAACGACACCCTCAAAGCGGTGATGTATATCCAGAAAGAGGGTAGGGATACCGAACGCCTCACCCGCGAGGTGAACCGGGCGGTCAGCAGTGCCGTTGAACAGGCAAAGAAGAGAGAGGGAATAAAAGTACAGACCCTCGACTACACGACTAACCCGGTCTACAAAAAAAGTACCATTTCAGGCTGGCGGGTACGCCAATCGATCAGCCTGGAGAGCCATGACAGCAGCCTGCTCAGCAAGCTGATCGGCACCTTGCAGAAACAGCTCGAAGTAGGCAGTGTCGCCTACACACTCTCCCCCGAGCGCAGACAGGTGGTGGAAAACCAGTTGATCAGTGAAGCCCTGGCCCATTTCAGCGAACGTGCCAAACTGATTAGCAGTGAAATGGGACGCAGCGGCTACCGCCTGGTTGAAATGAGCATCAATAGCGGCAGCCATGCAGCACCACGCCCTATCCCCATGCGTGCCAGACTACTGGAGATGAGCAGTGCCGCACCCCCCACGCTGGAGGCCGGAACCCGACGCGTGGAGATCAGCATCAGCGCTATGATTGAGCTGCAGCCTGAATGACAGAGGCGGCGATCAGGGGCAGACCACTCCGGTACCACCCAGGCCACAATAACCCCCTGGATTTTTAGCAAGGTACTGCTGGTGATAGGCCTCGGCGTAATAGAAGGTGGGGGCATCCAATACTTCGGTGGTGATCTCCCCCAGCCCTTTTGAGCGTAGAGCCCCCTGGTAATCAGCCTTTGAAACCTCTGCCTCATGGCGCTGTTGGGGTGAGTAGCAATAGATTCCTGAACGGTACTGGGTGCCGGCATCATTCCCCTGACGCATCCCCTGGGTGGGATCGTGGCTCTCCCAGAAACAGCGCAACAACGAAGAGTAATCTGCCAGCTGTGGATCGAAGACCACCCACACCACCTCATTGTGGCCGGTGAGGCCGCTACACACCTCCTCATAGGTTGGATTGGGCGTATAACCACCGGCATAACCGACGGCCGTGCTGTAGACCCCCGCCTGCTGCCAAAAACGCCGCTCGGCACCCCAGAAACAACCAAGGCCGAACATCGCCGTCTGCAGCCCTTCGGGGAAAGGTGGTAAGAGGGGGTGACCGTTGACGAAATGGCCCTCTGGTACGACTATCGACTCTTCTCTACCCGGCAGCGCCTGCTCGGGAGTTGGCATCTCTACTGTTTTGTGAAAAAACATTACGAACTCTCCCTACATGTTCCAATGATCACTAGTGTACGTTTATCTAGGAGCCTGTCCGAGAATGGGCTCCTAGAGGCCTTTAGAAAACGTTATAGTGGCCGCAACACTCCTACACTGACGAGGAAATTTCAGTGAGTGAAGAAAAACAACACTTAAAAGACCATCTTAATATCTTCGGGCCGGCTCTGCTGCTGATTCTGTTTGGATTTGCCCTCGCCTATCAGTTTGTGCAACCTGCACCACCAGAGCAGATCCGCATCGCCACCGGGGGAAAAGAGGGCGCCTACTACCTCTTTGGCCAAGCGTACCGATCCTACCTTGAACAGGAGAAGATCACACTGGAGGTACTCAACAGCGCCGGTTCGGTGGAAAATATTAAACTGTTGGAGAACGGAGAAGCAGACCTCGCCTTTATCCAGGGCGGCCTCTCGGAGATCAGCAACTCAGACCAGCTGATCTCCTTGGGGAGCCTCTACTATGAGCCGATCTGGCTATTCCACCGCAAGGGCCTTGAGGTTAGCAGACTCACTGATCTTGAGCGGATGAGGGTAGCCGTCGGGGCGATCGGCAGCGGCACCCACGCCGTCGCCACCGAGCTGCTCAAGGATAACGGCATCAGCGCCACTAACAGCACCCTGCAGGAGTTGAGCGGCAGTGAAGCAGCCACCGCCCTAATAGAGGGCGACACCGATGCCGCTTTCTTTGTCGCCTCACCAAAATCACCCGTGGTGCAAACCCTGCTCGAATCCGAGCATGTGATACTGATGAGTTTTCAGCGTGCCGATGCCTACAGTCGCCGCCACCGTCATCTCTCCTCCGTGGTACTCCCTCAGGGTGTTATCGACCTGAAACGCAATATCCCACAACGGGAGACCGTACTGTTGGCGGCCGGTGCGAACCTGGTGGCCCACCAGAATCTGCACCCGGCACTCATCGACCTGCTCCTCCAGGCGGCACAGAAAATCCATGGTGGTGGGGGCTGGTTTGAAGAGGCGGGGCAATTCCCCAACCCAAATCATCTCGACTTTCCCCTGAGCTCGGAGGCAAAGCGCTTCTATGCCTCAGGCCCACCCTTTCTGCAGCGCTACCTGCCATTCTGGGCGGCCACTCTGGTGGACAGGCTGAAAGTGATGCTGTTGCCACTGCTGGCGCTGATGATTCCCCTGTTCAAGATCATGCCGCCGATCTACCGCTGGCGGATGCGCTACCGCATCTACCGCTGGTACCGTGAAATTCTCACAGTCGACCGGCGGCATAACCAACCGGGAGGGGATATAGCGGCCTCCCTCAATGAACTAGCCCGTATCGAAGATGAAGTCTCACGAGTCTCCGTTCCCCTCTCCTACACAGAAGAGCTCTATGACCTGAGACTCCACATCGGCTTAGTAAGAGAGAAACTACGAACGCTAGACGACTCCTGAGCAAACTGGGGACAACCGGAATCAGTGCTACACTTGGACATTGATGGCTTCTTTTATTAAAAAAGATTTGACCCTTTCGACCTCCGTTCGCGGACTGGTCATCGGTTTTGCCTTGATTGTTGCCGTCATGGTGATACTTGCCGTTGTTGCTGTGTGGCGTTTTGATCTGGTCAAACTCAAGTTCGAAACGGTGGTGGATGTCTACAATGTCCGGGTGGAGCTGGCCCAGCATATGCGGGTTATTGCCCGGGAACGCAGCCCCATACTCTACGCCATTATCGTCACAGAAGACCCGTTTGAGGCTGATGATCTGATTATGGAGCTCCAGCGTCAGGGAACTGCATTTCTCCAAACCCGTGAGAAGCTGATCGCAACCGGGCTCAACCCGAATGAGCTGGAGAAACTGGAACAGCACCGGGAGTTTGCCCGGGAGATCGTCGCCAAGCAGCGCCAGATCATCGACTGGGTCAGGGCGGGTAGACATGAAGAAGCCTCCCGCTTCATGGTCAACGAAGTCTCGCCGGCGCAGATCGAGTCACTCCAGCAACTGGATGCCTTCATTGCCCTGGAGAAGGAAAAATCACAGTTGTCAGTGAATCAAGCACGGGAATCCTTCAAAGTAACCCTACGTGATATCGGAATCACCGCCATTTTCGGCACGCTATTCAGCCTGGTGGTAGGCATGATCATCAGCCTTCGATTCTCACACTTCGTCAATGCGCTGGAGACGGCGAACACTGTGCTGGAAGAGAAGGTGGATGAACGCACCCATGAACTGCAGGATGCCAATGAGCGGCTGCAGCAACTGGCCAGCTTCGACAGCCTGACAGGACTGCCTAACCGTTCACTCTTTCTTGAACACCTTGAGCTGTCGATGAAACGTGCCGTCCGGCACAAGCACTGCATCGGTATGCTGTTCATCGACCTCGACCACTTCAAAAACGTCAATGATGATCATGGCCACGACTATGGAGACGAGCTACTGCGGCAGGTGGCGGAGCGGCTGCTGACCTGTGCCCGTGAAGAGGATGTGGTGGCACGACTTGGAGGGGACGAGTTCACCGTCATCCTCAATAATCTGGTCAATACTGAGTCAGCAGGAGAGGTATCCCAGCGCATTATCGATACGATCTCAAAACCGTTCAGTATTCTGGATGCCGAATGCCATATCGGCTGTAGCATCGGCATCGCCCTCTATCCGATGCATGCCGACAGCCTTGACGAGCTAATCAAGTGTGCTGATGAGGCGATGTATGATGTCAAAGGATCAGGGAAAAACAGTTACCATATCTGTCAAGAACCCAGGAGTGGCTGCAGTGACCGATCCCCGCCTGAATCATAAAGCATGGAGTCTCCTGATCTGCCTCTACGCGGTGATGCTGTCAGGCTGCTCGCCTGAGATCTCCCCCCCCTTCCTCAATTACCAGCAGTGCAAGAAAGATATAGCGGCAGAATACATGCGAGAGGGCGACCCGCGGATAAAAGCCGAGCTGAATGCCAAGGATTACTGCAGGAAGCTGTTCTCGAAAAAGTAGCTCTTCGAATATAGCCTTTTCGCTGAGGGGCCGCTGTGTCTTCCATAACCTCCCACAGCGATTATTCCACAGAAGGACCCAGGACAAACTCCACCGTCTGAAAACCGTGATCCTCAAGGGCATCACCCACATCCTCCCAGTCAGGCTTGGCTCCTTGATCTTCCAAGGCGGCAATAAGGCCGGTGACGTGGCGGAACGCCTCGTGACTATCCATATCATCAGGCAGGGTCACCAGCCGAATCTCCTCCGGATTGGTGCTGGGCAGTATCATCATTTTGGCACTCATACTCAAACTCCTTAATTACCATTGACAGGCCACTGAAACGCTCATGGCCAACCAAGACTCTCTAAATTATTGGCTACCCCCCGAAGAGCGTGGCCACCTATTCATTTCTCAGCCTTGTCGGCGCAACCTATGCAGAGCAGTGCCGCCGGATCCACTTCAAGCCTGTTTTTCGCGATGACTTCGCCACAGTCTAAACAGTACCCGTACTCCCCCTCTTTGATTCGGCTCAAAGCTGAGGCGATTCTCCGCAGTTCAAGATCGCGCCGCCGATTACCCTCCTGGGACATCGCCTGTGCCTGCAGGGCATCCATTCGTGACAGACGACCCACCCGGCTCTGATCCAGTTCCACGGTATCCGCCGCCTGCGCGGCGGTCTCTGCAACGCCGAGTAACGCCTCACGCCGCTTCAGCAGCAACTGATGAAAATAGTCTGTATCTACCTCAGTCACCCGATCGCCTCAGCCAAGGCCAACAGTCGTTCCGCTTCATCCACGTGCAGTCGCTCCACCAGCCGGCCATCGACCACCGCCAGCCCACCACCTTCGCTCTCCACCTGATGCCAGGCAGCGACAATTTTCCGGGCCCGGGCCAGCGCCGTCTCTGAGACACCGAAGATCTCATTGGCAGGCTCAATCTGGTTGGGATGTATCAATGTCTTGCCGTCAAATCCCAAGGTACGCCCCTGTTGGCAAGCATTACGAAATCCGCTGCCGTCCTGTAGATCGAGAAAGACGCCGTCAAGTATATCAAGTCCATGGGCGCGGGCTGCCAGCAGGCAGTGGCCAAGGGAGGTCATCAGTCCCTCTCTAGCGGAGGTATGGGGTACCCGTAGCGTCTTGGCCAGATCGGAAGTACCCATCACAACCACTGCTATCTGTGGGTGGCTACGGCAGATGGCATCGATATCCAGCACCCCTCGCGGGGTCTCGGCCATAATCCAGATCGGTAGTCCAGGGGCTCCTGCAGTTGTCAGGGCATCAACCACAGCGGCAACGGCGTCAGCGCTCTCGACTTTTGGAATGACGATGGCATCGGCGCCGGCACAGGCGACAGCGGCAATATCATCCGCTCCCCAAGGAGTATCCAGACCATTGATACGGACAGCTGTTTCACGCCTACCGAAACCACCGGCAGCAAGGGTCTCAACGATGCAGTCTCGCGCCTCCGCCTTTGCATCTGGTGCAACGGCATCCTCCAGGTCCATTATCAGTGCATCAATCGGCAGGCTCCGCGCCTTTTCGAGTGCACGGCGATTGACCCCCGGCGCATAGAGCACCGAGCGACGCGGACGTATCTCTCTATCCATCTCTCTTTCGCTTTTCCACTAAGTACTGTTGATTCCATCCTACCTGAAACCCCGCCAAGGACAAGGGAGAAGCTCGATCATAAAAAGGCGTCTCCACATCTGTGCCGGGAATAGGTGGCTTGTCCTCAGTGCCGGAAATGACTATCCTGCCCGCTCGCAATACAGAACGGAGAAAAATCATGTCAGACAACGAGCAGCGCACTATTTTCGTCTTCCCCGGCCAGGGCTCTCAGTACCCCGGGATCGGCAGTGATCTCTGCGCCGAGTTTGCCTCCGCCCGCGCCATCTATGAGCAGGCAAGCGATGTCCTCGGCTATGACATGACCAAGCTCTCCCACGAAAACCCGGATGACCAGATCAACCTCACCCGCTACACCCAGCCGGTGTTGCTGACCCACCATATCGCCTGCCTTACCGTCTACCGTGAACTGGCGGCGACGCCGATCACACCAGTGATGGCGGCCGGTCACAGCCTCGGTGAGTACAGCGCCCTGGTGGCAGCCGACGCCCTCAGCTTCGAAGATGCCCTGAGGCTGGTCTCTCGCCGCGGCGAACTGATGGGCACCCATGGTGAAGGGGAAATGGCGGCGCTGACCGTTGATCTTGAGACTGCCCAGCCTCTCTCCGACAAACACTTCTGCGGCATTGCCGGACTCAACCTGCCGGATCAGACGGTTGTCGGCGGATCATCCGCCGACCTCGACGCGCTGGCGGCGGAGATGGCGGAGGTTCACCCCAAGAAGCGTGCCGTAAGACTAAAAACAGAGGGTGCTTTCCATACCTACTACATGGTCACCGCCGCCCGTCACTTCCGTGAGGATCTGGACAAGGTGGAGATCAAAACACCTCAACTGCAGGTGCTCTCGAACTACTCCGGCGGCCTCCATGAAGCAGATGCTGAGACGATCAAATCCCGCCTCTTCTTCCAGCTGTTCCATCCAGTAAACTGGGTTGGCTGCCTGCAGACTGCACTGGATGAGGGGATCAACCTGTTTGTCGAATTTGGCGGTGGTATCGGTAGCGGTGAAGGGCCTGCAGAGAAGCGCCCCAACCTGGAAGGCATCATCAAGAAATTCACCCGTCGCGCCAAGCCACGCCCCGAGTATATCCCGGCGATCAACCTGGAGAGCATTAAGGCGGCAGCTGGTCAGTAGATACTCAAAAAACAGGACACGCAGGAGTGCTCTCCCGATAAAAATCAGGCCTGCTCCAACTCCACCAAAGTGCCACAAAAATCCTTTGGGTGAAGAAACAGCACCGGCTTGTTGTGGGCACCGATCTTGATATCACCCAACACCCGGGCACCCGCCGCCACCATTTGTGCCGCAGCTGCTTCAATATCCGCCACTTCGTAACAGATATGGTGAACGCCACCACTGGGGGTTTTTTCGAGGAATTTGGCAATGGGAGAGTTTTCACCAAGGGGGTGAAGTAACTCTATCTTGGTGTTGGGGAGTTCGACAAAAACAGTGGTAACACCATGCTCAGGCAGCGCCAGCGGCTCCGAAACCTTTGCACCCAATAAGTCACGGTAGATTGCCGTACCGGCCTCCAGATCGGGGACGGCGATAGCGACATGGTTAAGGTTTCCAATCATTATGAGTGGCTCCATTATTTATTCTATGGAAAGGGGTAATTATGCCGGGTGCGTAGCGTATTGATAGTAGTGAGGTCAGAAAAAGATAACTTCGCTATGAAAAATATTACCTGATTACCCACCAGGCTCAGCTATTGAGCCTGTGGTGGCCGCATAATGGAACCCTCTGAATATACGAGGGTTTCCATCATGCCAAAAAATACTATCCAGTTTCAAAAAGGGCTTGGTTTGCACGAATTTCTGGAAAAATATGGTACCGATACTCAATGCAGCCAAGCGTTGCATCGACTTCGCTGGCCAAGTGGATATGTTTGCCCAGAGTGCGGTAACGCAACGTGCTGCGAACTCAAAAGCCGCAAGATATACCAGTGCCATAAATGTCATCACCAGACATCGCTTACTGCGGGTACCATTTTTCATGGCACAAAGTTGCCTTTGAGGAAATGGTTTCTGGCCATCTATTTGCTGACTCCAGCGTAAAAGAGCACCTCTGCCTTGCAACTGTCTCGTGAGATTGGAGTGAACTACAACACTGCGTGGAAGCTCAAGCACAAACTGATGCAGGTAATGATGGAACGCCAGGGTAAGAAAAAGCTGACTGGCCGCATTGAAATGGATGATGCATATATTGGCGGTGAAAAACCTGGTAAGCGTGGACGAGGCTCCCGCAACAAAATCCCTTTCGTAGCCGCCGTTGAGACGACGCAGGACGGCAGGCCTTTGAAAAATTCATCTCTGCGTCGTGTGCGTGGTTTTCGTAGTGCAGAAATTGCTCGATATGCCAAGTCCAGTCTGGTTTCTGGTAGCACTGTATTCTCTGATGGTCTCTGCTGCTTCAGAGCTGTCACTGATGCTGAATGCGATCATGTGGCCATTGTGACTGGTGGCGGTCGAAAAAGCGCACAGAGCTCCACCTTCAAGTGGGTGAACACCATGCTTGGCAACGTCAAGAATTCTTTGCAGGGAACTTTTCATGCTATACGAAAAAAACATGTACCTCGTTATCTTGCCGAATTCGAATATCGGTTTAATCGTCGCTTCAATCTTCCAGAAAAGAAAAAAATGATTGAGCGACCTGCTTTGTTGCGTTGCGTACACCACCAATGCCTTATCGCTTCTTGAGAATGGCTGAGGTTTATGGGTAATCGGGAAACCTTATCGCTTCTTGAGAATGGCTGAGGTTTATGGGTAATCAGGAAATATTATGTGGCCGCCGGTGCCGGCACAGAACAGAGAGTGTGCGAATCAGATCATACTCATGACTGGTTCAGATATTTCCCAACAACGCCCTGATATGAAGCGCCACACTGCGTGCCAACGCATCTGTTTCGTACCCTCCCTCAAGCACTGAAACGATCCTTGAGCCGGCATACTGATCAGCAATCGAGATCAGCTCCCCAGTGATCCACTCATAATCCTGATCCTGTAGTCTGATAGCGGAGATCTCATCCTCAATATGGGCATCAAAACCGGCGGAGATAAAAATCATCTCGGGTTCAAATCTATGCAGTGCAGGAAACCACTGCTCACTAATCAAGCGACGAAAGAGAGCACCATCCGTCCCTGACTCCAGGGGTGTATGAATGATCCGCTCATGCCCTTCCACCAGAGGTGAATAAGGATAGAAAGGGTACTGAAAACTGGAGCAGAACATCACCCGCTTATCATCCCGGAAAATATCCTCCGTCCCATTGCCGTGGTGCACATCAAAATCGACGATGGCGACACGCTTCAAGCCGTGGACCTCAAGTGCATGGGCGACGCCTACCGCCAGGTTGTTAAAAAAGCAGAAACCCATCGCCAGACCACGCTCCGCATGATGCCCTGGAGGGCGTACCGCACAGAAGGCATTAACCACATCGCCATTCAACACGGCATCGGTAGCCATGACCACTGCACCGGCTGCATGAAAAGCGGCGTTAAGCGTGGCGGGACTCATCACCGTATCGGGATCCATGTGCAGGGTTCCCTCCTCGGGGGCGGCGGCAATCAACGAGTCGATATAAGCGCCATCATGGACGCGCAACAGCTGCTCGCGGGTCGCAGAAACCGGGGTTAAGTGATGCAGCAAATGGTAAAGATGAGCGCTGTTGAGACGATCCTCAATAGCATAGAGACGCGCCTTGGACTCGGGATGAAACGGCCCTGGATCATGGGCCAAAAACAGTGGGTGAGATAGATAGGCAGTGGTCATGTTTTGCCCTATATTCTACGTGTTATGAACAGTATATGGCATCACCAACCTGCCTGCTGCCACCAATTCCTGATTACCCCTGAGGCTCAGGTATTGAGTCACCAGTAGGCGAACACTGGACCTGGAGCCAAATGAGGATAGCGAAATGTCCAGAAATCAGGTTCAGTTTCAAAGAGGACTCAGTTTGCCACAGTTTCTCAAACAATTCGGTACCGAGACACAGTGCCACCATTGTCATCGCCAAACACCAGTGACCAGTGGCAGGTAGTTGCCCCGCTATCTGGCTGAGTTTTGTTATCGGTTTAACAGCCGATTCAAGCTCGAAGGCATGATTTCGCGCCTTGGCCATGCTGCTGTGCGTACCCCACCTATGCCACAACGCCTTCTAAGCATGGCTGAGGCTTGGGGGTAATCAGGAAAATCTATGTCGTCTGCACAGATGCTCTGCCGGGTATCTGGAAAGTTGCTGATTTTATGGGTTGAAATTCCTATCTTTCAAACAGATGTGCTTCAGCCGCCCAACCACATCATCGCAAGCACGGCGCCGGTCAGTCATACAGCGGTAGAGTGTGGAAATGCCGCTGATTCACTCGTATCCAGAACAAAGCTATCCAGCAGCCCTTGGAGTTTATCCGCTGGCAGCGGCCGACTGATTAAGTAGCCCTGAACCTCCTGACAGCTGCTGTGCTGCAGACACTCCAGCTGTTCCCGGGTCTCGACGCCTTCGGCAATGATGTTCAGATTAAGACTACTGCCCATGGCGCAGATGGTCTGAGCAATGGCGGCATCATCTTTAGAAGTCGTAATATTGTGTACGAAGGATTTATCGATCTTCAACTTGTCGAATGGGAACCGCTGCAGATAAGAGAGTGAGGAGTGCCCGGTTCCAAAGTCATCCAAGGCGAGCCTGATGCCGAGCTCCCCCAGCGCGGTAAGGATGCTAATCATCTGTTCCGGATTGTGCATCATAGAGCTTTCAGTAACCTCTAACTCCAAACGGCTTGGGGAGAGGTTGTTGATATCCAGGATATGTTGCACAGTGGCCACGAAATCGTCTCCTTCGAGTTGGCGCACCGATACGTTGACCGCGATGACCAAGTCTTCAAAACCGGCGCGCTGCCAGATAGCCGCCTGGCTGCAAGCCTGGTGGAGCACCCACTCTCCAATCTTCAAGATGAGTCCGGTCTCTTCAGCCAGCGGGATGAAGTGGTTAGGCCCTACCAGGCCACGCTCGGAGTGGTTCCATCTCAGCAGCGCCTCCATCCCGATGATCTTGCCGGAGGCGAGGCTAACCTGTGGTTGATAGTAGAGTTCCAGCTCACTCTTATCGATTGCGGCACGCAAATCATTCTCAAGGGCCAAACGCAGGCCAAGCTGTTCATTCAACTCATCGGTGAAGAACTGGAAGCGTTCTCCCCGTTGCTCTTTGGCTCTATACATCGCCGCGTCCGCATGGCTCAGCAGGCTGCTCATGTCACCCCCATCATGAGGCCAGAGGGCGGCGCCAATACTGCAGGTTACGTGCAGCAGCCTCCCGTCCAGTTCTATCGGCCGGGAGATACTGTTGGATATGCGCAAAGCCACCTCGGTCACCACCTTAGTGTCCTCGATATCGGGCAGGATCACAACAAACTCATCGCCGCCATAGCGGGCCAGACTATCACTTTCACGAGCCAGCTTAGTGAGCCGCTGCCCTACCTCTACCAACACCTTGTCACCGGTGTAATGGCCCAGGCTGTCATTGATAACCTTGAAACGGTCGAGATCCAATATAAGTAGCGCAATCTTGTGCTTATTGCGGCGGCAACGTCCCACTGCCTGGTCGAAGCGATCTACCAATAGGGAACGGTTGGGCAGGCCGGTCAGCTCATCATGATAGGCCAGATAATTCAGCCGCTCTTCCATGGATTTGCGTTTGGTAATATTGTGTTGGAACCCGATAAAATTGGTAATGGTGCCGTGCACGTCTCGTACTGGAGATATGGAGACTAGATCCCAGTAGAGTTCACCATCCTTCTTACGGTTATGTAGCTCACCTTCCCATACCCCACCTTTTTTGATGGTGCTCCACATCCTCCGGTAGACCTCAGCGGGGGTTCTGCCGGAGCTGAGCAGATTGAACTTATGACCTACGACTTCACTCTGCCGATATCCTGTGGTTTGTTCAAAGCGGGGGTTAACATACTCTGTGATGCCGTCGAAATCGGTTATTATAACGGAGTTGACACTCTGCTCCACAGCGTGATAAAGCATGCGTAGCTGTTGCTCAGCCAACTCCCGTTGTTTGCGATCACTCAGCAGATTGATGCGCATCGCTTCGAAGCTCTCACCGACTTTACCAAATTCATCCGTTGCATCTATGTGAATAGGTTGTGAGAAATCGCCGCTGCCGATAATTTTAGCAGCCTGTTCCATCTGGCCCAGCGGAGTCAATATACGACGGTAGGTAATAAAAAAGGCACTCAAAAAAGCAATACCCACAAGCAACACGGTACCCCATAGAGCCAATACCGAATGATCTGCCCTGGTTTTGATTGAGAATATATCGCGACTGTTTCTGAGGCTTACAGCATGGGAGTATCCCAATATCGAGTTAATGGCGCTGGTAGCTTCGGCGAACCACTCCAATGCTGAGACGGGGTACTGGCTATGGGTTTTGCTGGCTGCATGGATACGTTCGAGCAATGCTGCGTATCGACCGTGAAAAATTACTTCTAGCTGCTCACGGGCCGCCTTGATCTCCCTGGTTTCCTGGTAATACTGCAGTGCAGTTTCCAGCCTCTCTTCGTTGATGGCGATATGCTCACGGTACTTTTCAAGATCTACAAGTTCTGTTTCGCGGAATGACCGATTAGCTGCTATGGCCTGGCCAACGGTTGCCCGCTCCAGACCCGCATATTCGCTGATAGTGAAAAATGCCTCCCTAATCAGATAGCTGTAGCGTTCAGCATGCTCCTTCTCCATGGTAGGTGCCATAAAGTAGTGACGAAGATTTGCAACCTGAGTAATATACAGGGTCATAGACCGCATCCATCGATTGCGCAACCGCACGGTGATGGCATTGCCGAATGCACCATCCACCTCTTTGCGCAACTCACTGATGCGTTGCCGCAGTTTATCTAATATTTTGAGACTGCCAATCATGGAGGGATCAGCGTAATTCTTAGCCAGCTGTTTTGCCAAGCGGATAAAGTGGTTGCTATGAGTATCAACCTTGAGCCGCTGTGCTGCCAATCGATCATGTGTTGCGGAATACTCTTGGCCGGATGCCAACAGTGTGGCCGTCAATCCACGCTCTATAGCGAGTTCCGAAGTAACCCGCAGTGACCGGTCGGCTAAATCATTAACCAGCACCATGCGGTGGGTTTCGGCCTGCTGCCAATACAAATGGATACCGTTCCAGGCAATTGCCGAGATGGCAATTAGGCTCAACAGGCCCAAGACCAGCAGCAATAACTGGCGGATCTTAATGCCGCAGGTAATATCTTTCAGACGGCTGAACAATATATCTCCTTTGCAGAAGCTGAGACACCTGACCTGCAGTAGGAATGAGTATGTTTCCTTTTAATTTCATATTGATAGCACAACTGTTGCAGCCCATTGTTCGAGCTTGTCATTGAATACAGCGCACAACCAATACCGAAGGTGATTTCCATCACCTCCACAGGTAGCGGCATCTAGACACCTTTACTTTAGCCCGCATATTATTTAAGCACGCCGGCAACAAACCAGGGATTGATGCGCTAATCAAATGTCAGCCGGCACTCTCCCGCCTATAGAGCAACGCCTCCTGAACGCCTGCCTGCGGGTAATTCCTACTTTTATTATCTAAAAATGCCTTCCACCCAGCTGACTTTTGTAATCGGCTTAACCGCCGATTCAAGCTCGAAGAGATGATTTCGCGCCTTGGCTATGCTGCTGTGCGTACCCCACCTATGCCGCAACGCCTTCTAGGGGGGTAATCCACTGAACAAGCCGTGACCGTCACGCATAAACCGTACAATTAGAATGGCAAACCCATGAATTACCCCGTAGGGGCTTTTTATTTTGATTTACCCTATACTCGACACCTCAGTCTTCAATATCTATTTACATTGAAGGCTGAATAAGCAAACCTGAGCACCGCTTTGTTGCCTGATGGACGTGTATTCTGTTTTCTGTATTACGACTGGATGGTCATTGGTGTGTATGGTTCGGCTGCGATGACGTATCCACTTACTTGTTCTTCCTTCTAGCGATGGTTCCAACACTCACTTTAAGGCTTAACTCTGTGATTAGACAACGAATTTCAGTACGAATTTTCTACGTCAGGTAACCTAATCAAGTGATGACCGTACAAACTAAAGAGAAGGATTAAAGTTTATGAAAATGATTAAAATATTGAGTGCTGCCGCCCTTCTAACCGTAGCTACAGCCTCCCAGGCAGGTTGGGGGCCTTTTGGTGGTGGTAACAATGGATGGGGCAACAACAATGATGGATGGGGTGACGGCAACGGTTCTGGTAACTTCGGTTTCAACATGAGTTCATCAGCCAGCGGCAATGGTTCCGGCTACGGAAACAACCGTTACAATGGCTACAATGGCTATAACGGCTACGGTTACGGTGGCGCACCCTACGGCTACGGTGCTCCTGGTGGTTACGGTGGTCCTGCCGGTTATGGTGAGTTATAGTCAAATCTGGTGTTTAACCAGTTGAATCAAGCGGCGACCTGATCGACTCCTGTTACCTCAACACCATCTTTAAATTTGATTCCGGTTATCACCTTCGCCAGGTAACCGAAACCCCGTAATCGTCTCCACTTCTTCTCGGCACACAGGCCGAGTTTGAACATCATGTGTAGCATGCCGTCACGCGATAGGCAGCCCTTGGAACGCTTGGTTCGATGGCGGATTGTCCCGAAGGTTGATTCAATCGGATTGCTGGTCCGAATGCTCTGCCAGTGCTGTGCCGGAAAGTGATAGAAAGCCATCAGTTCCTCTCGGTCTTTGTGCAGACAGATGGCAGCCTTCGGATACTTCGGCTCATACGTTTTGATAAACAGATCAAAGGCCTTTTCCGCATCGGCCTGAGTCTCCGCCTGCCAGATGTTATGCAGTGCCTGCTTCGCTTTCGGCTGAGCTGTCTTTGGCAGGCAGTTCAGCACGTTCATGGTCTTGTGCATCCAGCAGCGCTGCTGGCGCGTCTCAGGATATACTTCCTCCAGCGCAGCCCAGAAGCCCATGGCACCGTCACCGATCGCCAATTTGGGCGGGTTCAGTCCGCGTGACTTCAGCTTCAACAGTACCTCCCGCCAGCTCTGCGTGGACTCCCGCACACCATCCTCAATTGCCAGAAAATGCTTCTCACCACGCTCATTCACACCGATCACCACCAGGGCACACAGCTTCGTCTGCTCTGCTCTCAGTCCGCTGTAGACACCGTCTGCCCACACATACACCCAATGCTCCTTATCCAGGCGCTCCTCACACCAGCTCCGATATTCTTCTGCCCAGACCTGCTTCAGACGCGATACCGTGCTGGCCGACAAGCCTGTTGCATCCGGACCCACCAGCACTTTCAGGGCCTCACCCATCTCACCACTGGAAATCCCCTTCAGGTAGAGCCACGGCAGCGCCGCTTCCAGTGACTTCGTCTTGCGTACATACGGCGGTACCAGAGCTGATCGGAACGTCACCGGCTCGCCGGTCTTCGCTCGAACTTTGGGGATCTCGACCGTGACCGGCCCCAATCCTGTCTGCAGTTTACGAGCTGGCAGATGACCATTACGCACCACACCCGCCTTGCCATCCTCTGTCCGTCGCTCGGTGTGCTCCGCCAACAGCTCCAGCAACTCTGCCTCTACCGCCTGGTAGATCAACTGCTCTGCACCGCTTCTCAGCAACTCTGTCAGCGGATCGATAATCGTATCTCGACCTGCCAGCTTAACAACGTTATTCTTACTCATGGTGGCGTATCTCCAATGGTTGTTTTGATGTCTCGCAACAACAAATCAACCAGATACGCCGCCCTTTTCAACTACTCAAACACCAGATTCAGTTATAACTCGGTTATGGTGCTCCTCATGGTTATGGCGCCCCTTATGGTGCGCCCTACGGTGCTCCTCCGCGTGCAGCAGCACCTGCTCCCGCCCCTCAGCAGTAATTTTTCTGTTTAGCGGCTAAGTAAAAAGCAGGGTGCCGGTATCGGCACCCTGCTTTTTTTGTCTATACGCCAATCAAACCAGAGGGCCTCTGTCAAAAAACAGTACTTCTTGGATACAAGTGCTGTCAGATATCTTTTCCGATCAGCCGCTAGTAGATATGTAAAATCAGTCCAGTTACCCCGAACGCAACAACCAGCAACACTATTGGCACCCGCATCGTTCTCAATGCAAAGAAACCCAATATAACGAGCGCCATCTCCAGCGGCGTAGTAACGGCACTGGTAAACACCGGCTGGTAGAGTGCCGAGAGCAGTAGCCCAACAACCGCTGCATTAATCCCCCAAACGACACCGGCGACTTTCGGTTTTGCTGCCAGTGACTCCCAGGCGCCCTGGAAGCTTAGCACCAGTAAAAAGCCGGGCAAAAATATTGCCACCGTTGCTACGACCGCTCCTAGAAGCGGATTGCCTGATGACAATTCAGCTCCCAGAAACGTTGCCAGTGAAAACATCGGGCCGGGCACGGCCTGGGCTGCAGCGTAGCCCAGCAGGAAACGATCTGTGGAAACTGCATCACCAATAGTTTGTTGCAGCAGAGGCAAAACTACGTGGCCGCCACCAAAAACAAGACTTCCCGCCTGGTAAAAATCAGAAAAAATATCAACCCATTGCGACACTGCCGCCAGTAGCGGCAATCCTAAAAATAGAGCGAAAAAGAGTACCAACGGCAGCAGTTTGAAACGCTCTTTTGTCTCACTCGCGGTGATAACCGGTTTGCCGTAAAAAGCACCGACCAGTGCCGCCGCCACCAGAACAGTCATTTGAGTCCACAGATTTGGCAGCCACAACAAGGTCACAACCGTCAGCACGGCAATAGCGATTGAGAGCCTCTCTTTGCAAAAGGCGTTGAACATGCTGAGTGACGCATCAGCAACCACAATAACGGCCAAAAGTTTCAATCCATGAACAACACCTGAAAAGAGATCATTGGAGTGCTCTCCTGAACTTGTGATCGAGAGAACATAGAGCAGCAGGAATGATGGTAAGGTAAAACCAATAAATGCCGCCAAGCCACCAAGAACCCCCGCACGGCGAACACCAAGGGCAAAACCGATCTGGCTCGATCCCGGGCCGGGTAGAAATTGGCTTAGCGAAATCAATCTTGCATAAGAGGCTTCATCAATCCATTTAAGCTTCTGAACAAAAGCGGTCTGAAAATACCCAATATGTGCAGCAGGGCCACCAAAGCTCACGCAGCCCAGTGCCAGAAAACGCCAAAAAACTTCCCAGATTTTCCCCATATCTATATCTTCATTAGTTACTATTTAAGGATTGGAGTCTCATATATTCGAGTGGAAAAATATACACAAATCGTGATCAATCGACCACTCACCATGATTTCTGTTCAAAAACAACACCCATGGAACCAGAATATGCAGAAGACGACCATTTGATATCCTGGTTTTTCTCTGCCTCCTCTGCGTCTCTGCTTTGGCTGCCTCGGTAAGCGCAGTTGTAGGCATTACGAATCTTCACAGCGCGCTCTTCTTCCAGGCGACATTTCACCGAGCCTGCGTTTCGCCTTCTTCGGGCTGACCGCTTCCGATTAGCCATCTTCACCCTGTACGATTACGCCGGATTTATTGAACAATTGAAAGCGGTGTTTGCGCTCTTGCGGGTCTGGATCGCAGATCAGCTGACAATGGGCGATATCCGGATAGACGTCTCCGTGGGGTTATAAGAAGGGATTTGGTTTTCGTCTGGCCGGTAGACAAGATTGGCCGCAACCGGAACCGATTTATAGCCACTGTTCTCAAGATAATGAGATAAATGCAAGGCGACGCCGCTGGCCAGCACGTTGGCACGAATCATCTCCTTTTCCAGGAAAATCCGGCCTTTTTTCATTGAATAGGGTGCGATGCTTTCCGGAGCGATGGGTATGGCAAAGCTAACCGCCGACTTGGCTTGGGCAAGCACATAGGTCAGATCCGCCGAAGGCGGCCCATCCGCCAGGGCTTCGGTTGTGACAATTCCCGAAGCCCCCGCCCCCTCAAGCAGCGCGAATTCCAAGACAGCTTTGCTCAATTCGTCCATAACCACGCATCCTCGCCCACTGCTGTTCCGTTAACTTTCATGATAAGGGGGAGGCAACCCTTTATTGATGAGTCAAAAGTACAGGACTCCGATCATTAAACTTAGCGAAAAACAGAATTCCCTTATTGTTGCATCTTGCTTCTTATGCACAATAAAAGAATAAATCCCGCCAGCTACCCTACCAGAAACCCGGTTATTACTCCGCGAATTACCCCTACCTACAAGCCGGCATCCAGACCGATGCCAAGCTCTAGTTTTGTGATCATTTTTTGTCACAGCGAGAAAGTATGGTCCTACGTAGCTTTTACGAAGTACAGTCAGGGGACACAATACCTAGCTCCTCAATACCCTGTAATGTTCAGCTTGAAAAATGCGTCCTGTCGGCGGTTATCCCGCTGGGTAATATGATGCGGGATTTCGCGATCCACTACTCTTGCTAACCTGACCATTGTGAGAGAATACCGCAAATAAGTATCATGCCCCCCGATTCGGACGCTTCATCACGCGGTTCCGGGGCTGTTATGCATTTCCAATTTCTTCAACTTCTGAAGTGATAGATCGATAAAGGTTGAACCCAACAGCCTAATCATTTTTCAGGGATGATCACTCTTCTTGCGGCGACCAATACCCACTAGGCATACAGCAGCCGACAGAAACAACCACACTGCAGATGGTAAGGGCACTGCAGCAGCCCCTGCCGTCAGGCGAAGAACATCGATAGTACCTACTTCATTCTGTAAGATCTGTATATCCCACATATAATCTGCTGCCGTTCCCAAAAGAAGGAGCTGGTCGAATGTACCGGTAATGTTTTCTGCGGTAATAATATCAAAGACATTACCTTCCATAGGTGTAAAGCCATTGATAATAGAGAGTTCTAGCATCCCATCAAGGGCCGCTGTGTCAATTACATTCAACACATCATACTCAGTGCCAACTACCAAGCCGCCAAGTTCGATCATTAACGTACCATCAGGGGTATGCATATAATTATCGACAGTGAGAACCCCCGGTGAGTTGCCCGGGCCGACATCCCCGCCATTCAACAGCGTGCCCTTCACCACGCCGCTACCAGTAAAGACACCCGTCTCGAAAACATTGACAGACCCTGCAGTAACGGCTTGTACTCCAGGATTTCCGATCACAAATCCGGACTGAGCACCAGTGAGGTCAATGATACCGCCCCCACCCAAGCTGAAACTATCGGCGACACGTACATCCTGGGCCGATGCACTGCTGTCCATTGTGATTCTTCCATCCCGAAACGAACTCAGACTCCCAAGCTGAACCACACCGCCACTGTTGAGGGTAACATCCCCCCCCTTCATGGTGGTCATTCCCGACAGGTTTACATCACTTCCGGTTCCGGTGGAAGAGATGAGAATCCGACCAGTGCCGTTGCCGTTGGGGTTGTCCGTGAATGTGCTGATACCGGTGAGAGTGACGGTGCCGCCATCGGTGGCATTGATCCGTACATCCGCGGCATTGGTCTCACTGCGTGTCAGTGTAGTCAGAGAGCTGAGATCCAGGAGGGTGCCGGCACCATCCGCCGACAGTTCACGGTCGGCGTTATAGCCTATAGCCGCGGTGTAGCTGGTTGCAGAGGTGGTTATCTGTGCACCCCCCGAACCCTGGTAGCCCTTTCTGGCTATCAGGCTGGAAGCATTAATGTTACCGGCCACCATGGCAACGCTGGCACCATCTTCCGTGTACAAGCTGCTACCGCTGAAATCGGTCAGCTGGGAGAGATCCAGTACCCCGGTACTGGCGTGTACCGTCACTGACAGGGAGTTGGTCGCAGTCTGCAGTTGACCGCTGATTTCCCGCCGTCCCGCACCGTGAAAGGCGACATTGTTTATATCAGTGATACCGGGGATATCCACCTCGTGGCTGCCGATACCTGTCGCTGCACTCACCTGGATCTGCCCGCTGCCATTGCCGTTGGGATTGTCCGAGAAGGCACTGATACCGGTGAGAGTGACGGTGCCGCCATCGGTGGCATTGATGCGTACATCTGCAGCATCGGTCTGGCTACGGTACAAGGTAGCAATGCCCAGAGAGGTTCAGGGAGTGAACCGGCATTAGTAGCAGATAGTTCGCGGTCTGCATTGTAGCCTGTTGCAGCCGTGTAAGTTGTAGCTCCTGATAGATCGAGTACACCGCCACTTTTAGCATACAGTGAAGCCGCGTCAATTGATGTTGCTCCCAGCACGGAGAAGTCCTGAGAAGCCCCAACCACTGTGAATTTCATACCATCACCAATGGAGAAGGTATTGACAGCGCCCCGGTACCCAGCTCCACTGTAGGTCACACTCGCGCTAGCGGTATTAATAGTGACGTCATAGAGTGTCCCACCGGTATTAAGGGGGACATCTGGATTAGAACTCCAGTTGGTGGCAGTGCCGTAAAGCCCCTGCACCTCCCTGCCACTGGACAGAGACGGCCTGATGAGGCAGAAGGGAATCAGTGAAAATCGATGCGCAAACTCCAGATATGAAAATATTCTGTTTGCTGCGATAGCATTCTTTAATCTCATAAGAGGACGTTCCAATCCCATCTGTATACGAGCGCTATCTCTAGCATCAAAATGTGATCCATGTCAATAAAACACCGCCCCGAGGGAGCGCAATTGGGGCTTTTGCTCGTATTCCAACTAGAGCAAGGAAAATATCAAAGATGCATGGGCAAAAGGTAAGATGAGGCGCAGAGTCTTTTAATGCCAGAAACATTTCCATCCGCCGCATTTCTATCTGCTCTAAATGAGAAATTCCCTAGGCATTGACATGACCAAAGACTAGCACAAAGACTATGACACCCATCACTAATACATTCTCTTTGCCTTCAGCTTTCCAGCTTTCCCATGGCCCTACTTGGATCGATTTGACAGCCGATGAAGTTTTATTCTCAGAAAGTTCTCCGGCTGTCCGATAGTTCCCGGGAGTATAAGCATATTCGCTGCTGTATTCGAGTATGAGGTAGGTGGCGCATTCCTTGGCCTCATGTTCCTGAATAGTTAACCGTGCCGCCTGGACTGACCAGCTTCCACTCTCTTGTTTATTACTCTCCTGTTGCCAGGAGAAATGTTCCGTCGGCTGCAAGGCTTTAACTGCTTCCCCATCCACCGCCCAAGTGCCTACCAACTCGTGATGAAAAGGGAGGTGGGTTGCTGCTTCAAGGGTGTCTATCCATCCTGGCCGTGGTTGAATTGTGGTAACTGGGATCCGGCAGGACAAGGGGGGATCGTGAGGCAGCGGAGGTACAGGTGGCGTTTGCCGTGCTGGATAACAACGGGCGAGGTTGCGCATGACGTAGTGTTCTTCGACCAACTGTCCGGAGGAAAGTACCATCAGCCTGCCACACCAGATATTGATGGTCTCTCCATCCCAGGTAACGTCCATTGCAGTAATAGAGCCATTTCCCCATCCATAAATCCAACATACTGGCCAGACCAGGTAAACAGTAGAAGTTGTTGCCATGGGCGATCCCTCCGGAAAAGAGGGTAGTACAATAGTAGCAGTTATTATAGAGATGGAAGGGGCTGTGTGTCCTTAACTCCTCGCTTAACTTTCGGACATCCGTTTTGATCAATAAAAGCTGCCGGAAAGATGCGACGAACTTTGCTCGGCGCAAAATGCTACTTACTTAACTCGCTGCTTCAAAAAGAGATCAAGTAGTTGCTCAGCAGCCGCCAGAGTCGGAGGCAGGTCACCTCGAGCAACAGCTGCTTCCAGCTGTGGAATCTTCTGACTGAATCACTAAGGGTGCTTCCGCAAGGAGGTAAGGAGACTATCGGCGGTTTCACTCCACATCCAACTGCGTGCCTGTTCAGCGCGGCGCTCGGTCAGTTCACCACTGGCAGTCAGCGTGTCACGATAATTACCGACCACCTCCCACACCTCGGTGATACCCCGCCCCTCCAGGGCGGAGCAGATTTTTACCGGCACCTGCCAGTTGCGGGTACGGGGGTGCAGCAGACTGAGGGCGGCAATGTAGTCAGCAGCCGAGTGGTTAGCCCTGGCTTCCTGGTCGCCATCCGCCTTGTTCATCAGAATCAGATCCGCCAGCTCCATGATGCCGCGTTTTATCCCCTGGAGATCATCACCGCCACCGGGAATCAGCAGCAGCAGAAACATGTCGGTCATCTCCGCCACAGCGGTCTCCGACTGACCGACACCGACAGTCTCAACCAATACCACATCGTGACCGGCTGCCTCACACAGCAGCATGGTCTCTCGGGTACGGCGGGTGACACCGCCTAAAGTACCTGCAGAGGGCGATGGACGGATAAAAGCTTCGGGTCGCCGGGAGAGGGTCTCCATGCGGGTCTTGTCACCGAGGATGGAGCCGCCGCTGAGAGCGGATGAGGGATCCACCGCCAGTACTGCCAGGCGGTGCCCCTGGTCGATAATATGGTTGCCAATAGATTCGATAAATGTGGACTTGCCGGCACCGGGTACGCCTGAGATACCGATGCGGATCGACTTTCCGGTATGAGGCGCCAGCTGTTGCAGCAGCTCAGTTGCC